>JAJZID010000172.1 GCA_021810705.1 Actinomycetes bacterium | reverse complement strand
CGCTTCGGACGCTCCCACAGTGAGAAAACCCCGCATTCCGACAAGACAAAGGAGCAGACCATGAAGACCCTCGACGTGACCGCCCCCGACATCTCCTGCCAGCACTGCAAGACAGCCATCGAGCACGACCTCGCCGAAACACCCGGCGTGCGCCAGGTCGCCGTCGACATCGACGCCAAAACCGTCCGAGTCGACTACGACGCCGCGCAGACCGACGAGCAGACGCTGCGCGCCGCGCTGACCGAGATCGGCTATCCCCCGGCCTGAGCATCGCGCCGTGGGCCAGCCGATCAGCGCTCACCGCGCGAGCGCACGGTGTGTGCAATCCGCCGACCCGGCCCAGGTTCGTTGAATCCTTCCGGTGCCCCCGGGTATCGAACAGAGTATGAGCCACGCCGGAAGACAGGCAAGCGCCGTCGACATCTACACGCTGCCATGGTGCCCCCACTGCGCTCGAGCCAAGGCGCTACTCGCCAAGCGCGGACTGCACTACAACGAGGTCGACGGCAGCGGGCAGAGCGACTTCCGCTCCCGGCTGCGGGAACTGACCGGCGGGGCCACCGTGCCGCAGATAGTTATCAACGGAACTCCGGTGGGCGGCGCCGACCGACTCGCGCGGCTGGACCGCATGGGCCTCTTGCAGGCGCTGGCCCGCGGGGAGACGTTCCCGATCACCCACCAGCAGCGCCGCACCTCCCCGACCCTGCTCGCTCGCTGGCTCGTCGGGAGATTACGCGGCCGGCGCGACGTTGCGGCATTCGAGCGCCGCCAAGTCAAGCTGGACCATGCCGGTCGAATCGTTGAAACCTGAGAGATACCCGAGGAGTTCCGATGCCCAAGACATGCTTTCTGCTGCTGGCCGATACCAACACGCATGAGGCGATGGGTCGGATGGCCAACGCGCTCACCAGCGCAAAGGAGTTCGTCGACGCTGGCGACGAGGCTGTGGTGATCTTCGACGGAGCCGGCACCAAGTGGGTGCCCGAACTGGAGGCAGAAGATCACCGTTATCACCGCCTGTACACCGAGCTACAGGATCACATCGCCGGGGCGTGCTCGTACTGCGCAACCGCGTTCGGCGTCAAAGACCAGATCGAGGGCAGCAGCGTCAAACTGCTGTCCGACTATCGCGGCCACCCAGGTCTTCACGGGCTCGTATCCCAGGGCTACCAGGTCATCACCTTCTGAGCAGCATTCTCTCGGGCGGGCTGTCAGCCTCGCGGCGCCAGCATGACACCGGAACAGGGCATCCGGGCCTGCCGCCGTAATTGCCTGCACCCGCGTATGCTGTCGGCGGCGCAGGATCCGTTGAGATCTCGTGGGGTTCCCGCACTCTTGCTCAACGCGCAGCGCTACCGCAGCTGGCCGTGAGACTGGATGTAATGGCAGTAGCTATCTGAGCCCTCGACAATGCCCTCAGCGCGCATACGATCGCGAAGTTCGGTCAGCTCGGACCGAAACGCACGCAGATCGCGCAGGCGCTGGTTGACCTCGCCAAGGCGCTGCTCGATCACAGAAGCGACATAGCTACAGGGCGGCTGGCCACCCTGGCGGAAGGCCAGCACTTCACCGATCTCGCCGAGAGTGAGGCCGAGGCGCTGCGCGCTCTTGATGAACCGCACACGCTCTTCGTCCTCCGTGCCGTATCGGCGATAGCCAGCTTCCGTCCGCTTGGGCTCTGGGACCAAGTGGATGCGTTCGTAATAACGGATCGTGCGCGGGTTGAGATCGAGTCGCTTGGCGAGCTCGCCAATCGTCCATGCCCGTTCCTCCGTTGTTGTCAGAGGCTCGGTCCCCATCAGCTGACCCTAGCACGCCCGTACGGCTGAATCCTTCCAGTCAGAGGAATGTTGGCCAACTGGTTAGCGGGGTGTATCAACCAACTGCGACGGCCCTTGACTTTCTACCAAGTGGAAGGTCTACGCTAGCGGCAAGGTCGAAGCTATCGAGTTGGAGGTTGGTTGAAATGTCGAGGAGCGAGATTCCGGTTGAGGGGATGCGCTGCGAGGGCTGTGAGCGGACCCTGCAGGCGGCACTGACCCGGGTCGAGGGCGTGCGCGACGCCAAGGCAGACCGTCAGGCCAAGCACGTGCGGGTCAGCTTCGACGCTGAGCTGGTCGACGAGCAGCGCCTGCGCGCCCAGATCGAGGAGGCCGGCTATCAGCCGGTAGCCGCGCAAGCGAGCTGAGCATGACCCCGGAACACCTACAAACCAAAGAGCATGAGCGAGCACGCTCTTCGGTTGCCGCGCCGGAGCGGGAGCGGGCCGGTGACGGCTGGCTGGCTGGGCAGGTTCACACCGGCGAGGACGGAGTGGCGCGCTTGCAGGTGAAGCTCGGGGACATGCACTGCTCGTTCTGCGTCTCGACGATCGAGAAGGCGCTCATGCGCCACCACGGCGTCGAGCGCGTGTCGGTATCCCTCGCCCACGAGGAGGGACTGGTCGAGTACCAGCCGGCGCGCATCGGCCCCCAGGAGATCGTCGACACGCTCCGCGCGGTCGGCTACAGCGTCCGCGACCCACGCAAGCTCATAAGCTTCGAGGAGGACGAGGCCGCGCTCGCAGCGGAGCGAAACCGCTTCCTTATTGGGCTCGCCTTCACGCTCGCCGCGCTGGTGCTAATGGTGTTCAAGTGGACCGGCCACCAGTCGCTGCTGACCGTGAACTGGGCTGGTGAGCGGTTCTTCGTCGGGCCGTGGATAATCCTCGGGCTGGCGCTGTCGATGATCTTCGTGGTCGCCCGGCCGATCCTCGTGATGGCGATCGCCTCGGCGCGGCGGGGGATCTACAACCAGCACGTGCTGCTGGAGGCGGGCGCGTGGGGCGGGCTGATCGGCGGGCTGTTGGGCCTGTTTGTGGCGCCAAGGACGTTCTCGGCGGGCGACTTTCTCTCGGTGGCGGTGTTCATCTCCACCTACCACCTGCTCTCGGGCTATGCGTCGTCGCTGATCCGCACCCGCTCCAGCCAGGCGGTGCGCAAGCTGCGTGGTCTGCAGCCGGACACCGCACGCGTCGTCCGCGACGGCGAGGACGTCGAGCTCCCGATCGATCAGGTCGTGGTCGGCGACCGAATCCGGGTGCGCCCGGGGGAGCGGATCCCGCTGGACGGCCGCGTGCTCGAAGGGCACTCGACCGTCGATGAGTCGATGGTCACCGGCGAGCCGATCCCCAACGAGAAGGGCAAAGACGACGAAGTGATCGGCGGGTCGGTCAACCAGACCGGCACGCTCGTGTTCGTCACGACCAAGGTCGGCGAGGACACGTTCCTGGCGCAGGTCGCGCGCCACATCGAGGAGGCGCGGGCGCTGAAGCCCGGGATCATCCAGGTGGTCGACCGGATCCTGAATGTCTACGTCCCGGCGGTGCTGGGCGCCGCGCTGCTGGCGATCGTGATTTGGACGCTGGGTGACTGGGCGATCACCGGCCAGGTCAACCTGGCTCGCGCGGTCTTCGCCGGGCTGGCAGCGCTGGTGATGGGCTACCCGTGCGCGCTGGGGATGGCGACGCCTTTGGCAATGATGCGCGGCGGCGGGATGGCCGCCGAGCGGGGGATCCTGATGCGCTCCGGCGAGGCGTTCCAGGTCTTCGGGCAGATCGACCGTGCGGTTCTGGACAAGACCGGCACGCTGACCGCCGGCAGGCCCACGGTCGTCTCGCTGATCCCGGTGGACGGGACCAGCGAGCAGGACCTGCTGGCGCTCGCCGCCGCGGTGGAGGAGCCTTCCGAGCATCCGCTCGCGCGGGCGGTCATCGACGCCAGCGACGAGCGGGAGCTCGACGTCCCCGAGGCGACCGACTTTCAGTCCACCACCGGGCAGGGCGTGACCGCGACCGTCGCGGGAAGGCGGGTGACGGTCGGCAAGCCAGACTGGCTCGTCGAGCAGCAGATCCCCCTCGATGGGCTCGCAGCGCGCCGCGCTGAGCTCGAGCAATCGGCCCAGACCGTGATCGCAGTCAGTGCCGACGGGCATCTGCTCGGGCTGGTGGGGATCGCGGACGAGATCAAGCCCGACGCGCGGGAGGCCGTCGAGCGCCTCAGGGCCGCCGGTGTTGAGTCGGTGATGATCACCGGCGATAACGAGCGCACCGCCCGCGCGGTCGCCGAGCAGGTCGGGATCACCGAGATCCGCGCCCAGATGCTCCCCGACCAGAAAGCCGACGCGGTGCGCGAACTCCAAGCGCACGGGCACCGGGTGATGATGGTCGGCGACGGGATCAACGACGCGCCCGCGCTGACGCAGGCCGACATCGGCATCGCGATCGGCGCCGGCACCGACATCGCGATCGAATCGTCTGACATCGTGCTGGTCGGTGCGCGGCTGACTGCCGTCGCAGAGGCGCGCGAAATCGGCGCCTCAAGCTTCCGCAAGACTAAGCAGAACCTGGCGGTGTCGTTGGTTTTCAACGGGATCGGTGTGCCCGCTGCGATCAGCGGGTTCGTGGCGCCGACATGGGCGATGATCGCCATGATCAGCTCCGTCTCGGCGGTACTGGCTAACTCGTTCGGCACCCGCCTGCGTCCCGGATCGCTGATCTCTTTCGCCCGCTGGCTGGGTCGGTGGGCCGCCCAGCTCGGGCGACTCGCGCAGCTCGGCACGCTGCGGCGGCTGCTGATCGCGCCGCGTACCGCCTGGGTGAGCGGGATCATCCTCGCCTCGTTCGCGGCCGGAATGATCTGGATCGTCGCAGTCGGGCATCCCTACCCATTCCCGCGCTGAATCGGCCCGCGACAATTCAGCGATCGAGCTGCACTCGGCCTGGGAAGCGGGCCCGCGAGCCGAGCTCTGCCTCGATGCGCAGCAACTGGTTGTGCTTGGCGACGCGCTCGGAACGCGCAGGCGCCCCGGTCTTGATCTGGCCCACACCGGTGGCGACCACGAAATCGGCGATGAACGGGTCCTCGGTCTCACCGGACCGGTGCGACACCACAGCTCGATAGCCGGCGGCGCGGGCGATCGCGATCGTCTCGAGCGTCTCGGTGATCGTGCCGATCTGGTTGAGCTTGATCAGCACCGAGTTGGCAATCCCGGCCTTGATGCCGCGCTTCAGGATCTCAGGGTTGGTCACGAAGATGTCGTCGCCGACGAGCTGCACCCGTGCGCCCATCCGCTCGGTGAACAGCCGGAAGCCATCCCAGTCCTCTTCGGCCATCGGGTCCTCGAGCATCACGATCGGATAGCGGTCAAGCAGCGGCTCCCAGTAGTCGATCATCTGCTCCGAGCTGAGTGTCCGGCCCTCGCCCGCAAGCTCGTAGGCGCCGTTCGCGAAGAAC
>JAJZID010000171.1 GCA_021810705.1 Actinomycetes bacterium | reverse complement strand
CTGCTCGCAAGCTCCCCCAGCGCCGGGGGCGCAACGGTCGTTGCGGGCGACAGGCTCGAGGTCTACGACCCTTCAAGCGACACGATCTACGAGACCACCGCGACCGCGCTTGAGCGCACGACCGGCATGCGGGAGCTGCCCTTCGGCGTGGGCACCGTCCGCGGCACGGGCAAGATCGTCCTCCACTCGGCTCTCAGGTTCGTACCGGGGCAGACCAGCGTCTACGAGCAGGAGCTCGCGGCCGGGCTTTTGCGCACCGGGCCAACGCTCAGGCTCGACGGCCGTGAGGTGCTCGAGCTCTTCCCGGTCAGGCGCCCGGCCACACCCGCCCCGCTGCGGAACCTGATCGAGCTCCGCGCGTCCGTCTACGTCTCGGCGCAGAGCTACGACCCCGTCGAAGAGGTGCTCGCGACCGGCCCGCGCAGCCACCAGCCGAGCATCTATGAGCGGTGGCTGACCTACCTGGTGCTGCCGGCCACAAGCGCCAACAGACGGCTTCTATCGCTGCGGGCGATGCACCCGCTTGCGCGCGTGGTCAGCGGCGCACGCGCCTACCTGCGGGCGTTGCAACGGTCGCTAGGTGAGGGTGTATAGCGGGCCGTCGCCGCCCTCGGGCGGGGTCAGCCGTCCGCCCTTGGCGGTGATCGCGCCGCACTGCACGCAGTTGGTGTAGTTGACGATCACGTCCACCTCACCAGACTTGGTCCCGCCCCCCTCCCCAGCATCCGCGTCCTCAGGTATCTCATAGACACCCGCGGGGCACATCCAGCGCCAGGTTTCGGCGATCTCGCGCGGAACGCGGGTCTGCACGCGGATGTGGTTGGGCGCGTCGTCGCGGGTGGCGTTGCCGGAGATGTAGACGGAGGAGAGCTTGTCGAAGATGTAGGAGCCGTCGGGCTTCGGGTAGTGGCTCGAGGTCTCGCCGAGGAACATCTCCTGCGTGTCGTCGCGGTGCCAGTGCAGGCGCCCGAGCGGCAAAAGCCCCTTGGAGACAAGCGCAAGGTTGACCTCCGGCCCGCCGCGCACAAGCCCCTTCTGCAGCGGCTGGCGGGCGTTGCGCACACGCCAGAGCTCGCGCCCGACCGACGAGTTTGAGATCGCCGCGCCGTAGTCATCAAGCGACGCGCCGCGCTTGAGGTGCGCGTAGATCGCCTCGGCGGCGAGCATGCCTGAGCGGATGCAGTGGTGCACGCCCTTGAGCGCGACCGTGTCGACCATGCCGCCGGCGTCGCCGACGATCAAGGCGCCCGGCATCGTCAGCTTCGGCATCGACCAGAAGCCGCCGCCCGGCAGCGCCTTGGCACCCCAGCCGACGCGCTCGCCACCGGCCAGCACCTCACGCACCAGCGGATGGGTCTTGAACAGCTGCAGCAGGTCGTGGGCGGAGGTGGTTGCGTCGCGGTAGCCGAGACCGACGACGAAGCCGATCGAGACGAGATCATCGCCGCTGCGCTCATCCTTCATCGGGTAAAGCCAGCCGCCGCCGACCTGCCCGTAGCGTGGCTTGACCGCAAGCGGCCAGGGACCGAGCGTGTGGATCACCCGGTCAAGCGGCTTTGGCACCTTCCAGATCTCCTTGACGCCGAGCTCCCAGACCTGCGGCTCGCGGTCACGCGCGAGGTCGAACTCGCGGATCGCCGGGCCGGTCAGATGGCCCCAGTTGCCCTCGGCGAGCACCGTCACCCGCGCCCGGATGTCGCTGCCCGGCTCGAAGTTGCCCAGCGGCTGGCCGTCCTTGCCGCGCCCCTTGTCGCCGGAGCGCACCCCGGCCACGGCACCGTCGACCACGATCAGCTGGGAGGCGGCTGTCTCGGTCAGCACGTAGGCGCCCGCCTCCTCCGCCAGGCGCTGCTGGTAGCGGGCGAGCGCCGCCACCGAGATCACCTCGTTGCCGTGGTTTTTGAAGTTCGGCGGGGTCGGGATCCGGACCGCGCGCTTGGCGTCGGGCATCAGGTAGACGCCCTCGCGCGAGACCTCGCCGAAGGCGAAGCGCTCACGCCGCCAGTCCTCGCGCGAGAGTGACGGAAACAGCTCGGTGAGCGGCCCGGGCACCATCACCGCGCCGGAGAGCAGGTGCCCGCCGCAGGTCTTTGCCTTCTCGATCACCGCCACCGGCGCCTCCCCGAGCGACTCGCGCAGCTCCGGATCGGCTTCGAGCAGCTGCAGCAGCCGGTTGGCGGTCGCCAGGCCGGCGGTGCCGCCGCCGACGATCGCCACGCCCACGTCGATCAGGTCATCCTCAGCGTCCAGCTCACGCTTGATGAACTCGCTGCGCGGGTCGACCGGAGGCGGGAACTGGGCCGGGGCGGACACGCCGCTAAGCGCCCTTCCGGGCGCGGATCGCCTCGGTCAGCTTCGGCAGGATCTTGTTCAGGTCGCCGACGATGCCGAGGTCTGAGAACTCGAAGATCGGCGCGTTTGCGTCCTTGTTGATCGCCACGATGTTCTCCGAGGACTGCATCCCGACCTTGTGCTGGACCGCGCCGGAGATCCCGGCCGCGAGGTAGAGCTTGGGCGCGACCGTCTTGCCGGTCTGACCGATCTGCGTCGAGTACGGGTACCAGCCCGCGTCAACCACCGCGCGGGTGGCGGCCACCGCGCTGCCCGGCCCGAGCGCCTCAGCGAGCTCCTCAACCAGCCTGAAGCTCTCGGCCTTACCGAGCCCGCGACCGCCGGCGACGAGCATGTCGGCCCCCTCGATGTCGACCTCGGCGCCACGCTGCTCGCCGCGCGAGAGCATCTCCAGCTGTGCGGACCAGGGCGAGTACTGCACCTGAACGTCGATCACCTCCGCGTCGCCGCCGTCACCGGGGCGTAGCTCGAAGGCGTTGATCCGGCCGATGATGATCCCGAGCTCGCCGCGGTAGCGCGAGACGGAGATCTTTGAGTCCCCGAGGATCGGGCGCTCGGCAACCAGCGTGCCCGGGTGCTCGGGGTCGACACGCACGGCGGTCACCTCCATCGTCACACCGGCCTGGCGACGGGCGGCAAGGCCGGCACCGATCTCGAAGCCAAGCAGCCCCCCACCAAAGATCGCGTAGCGATGGCCGTGCTCTGCGATCACGCTGTCCATCACGTCGATCACGGGCTGGGAAAGGCCCTCCGGCCCCTGCGCGCGAAAGACGCGGCGCGCACCGTGCTGGCCGAGCGTGGCGCAGAGCGCGTCGGTCAGATCGTCACCGCCGACGACCACCACGTCGCAGGCACCGCCGATCTCGGCGCTGCGTGCGACCCCTTCACACACCGCGCCCAGCGAGTTCTTGTTGAACGCCCCATCGTGGTGCAGGGCGTAGACGAGCACGTCGGCCATCAGATCAGCTTCCTTTCCTCGAGCCAGGCGACGATCTGCGCGACGGTCTCGTCGGTGTTCTCGTCCTCGATGATCTGCCCTGCCGGCTTGGCCGGCGGGTCGTGAAAGTCGCCACAGGCAACGCGCGAGCCCTCGGCGCCAACCAGCGCCACATCGACCCCGGCGCCGGCCGCATCCAGCGTCTCGAGCGGTTTCTTCTTGGCCCCCATGATCGCCTTCAGCGACGGGTAGCGCGGCTCGTTGATCGCGTCACCGACCGAGATCACCGCCGGCAGGCGCACACGCACCGTGTCATAGCCGTACTCAGCCTGGCGCTCCAGGCGCAGCGCGTCCCCGTCGACGTCGAGCTTCACGACCTGCGTCAGCGACGGCATCTTGAGATGGTCGGCCACAACCGCGCCGATCGTGTAGCACTCGCCATCATCGGACTGCTGGCCCAACAGCACCAGGTCCGGCGCCTCGCGCTCGACCGCCTTGGCCAGCGCGTAGCCGGTGGCCGCCACATCCGAGCCGGCCAGGGCATCGTCACACAGATGCACCGAGCGGTCCGCGCCCAGCGACACCGCCTTGTGCAGAGCGCGCACGGCGCTCTCGGGTCCCATCGTCACCGCGACGATCTCCTCGACCTCCAGCTGACCGCCCTCGCGCAGCTGCATCGCGGTCTCGATCGCGTGCGTGTCGTAGGGGTTCAGGTTGCGCTCGCCGGAGCGATCCATGCGCCCCGTTGCGGGATCGATCCGCTTGTCGACCGCAGCGTCAGGCACCTCCTTGACCAGAACACAAATCTTCAAGGTCGCCTCCTCACTGTCGTCTCTCCCGCGTCACCTGAGATCAAGTCGTGCAAAACAGTTGTGGCCAGAGCCGGGTCGATACTACACGATTGACTGACGAGTCAATCAGGATCGCACGGTGCTGCGGATGAAGCCGATCGCGGCCTCAGCTGAGGCTCCCGGCGTGAACACCTCCGCGACCCCGAGGGCCTTGAGCTCAGCGACATCCGCTGCCGGGATTGTGCCGCCGACGATCACGACGACGTCGTCCAAGCCCTGCTCGCGCATCAGCTCGAGGATTCGCGGCACGAGCGTCATGTGCGCACCGGAGAGGATCGAGAGGCCGACGGCGTCGGCGTCCTCCTGAATCACGGTCTCGACGATCTGCTCCGGGGTCTGGTGAAGGCCGGTGTAGATCACCTCCATGCCGGCGTCGCGCAGGGCCCGGGCGATGATCTTGGCGCCACGGTCATGCCCGTCGAGCCCGGGCTTGGCGACGACCACCCTGATCCTGCGTTGCGACAGCGCGCTCAACGGCCGCCCACCGTCGGCGTTTGCAGCCGCCCGCCGCGCCCCAGCAGCGCGGCCGTGGTGGCACTCGCGGTCGCGGCCACGGCCAGCGCTCCGGCGAGGCGCAGCTTGAGGCCGAGGCGGTCAAGGCGCATGATCTCCCAGTCGGCCTCGCGCGCCAGGCGCTCGAGCTCGGCGTCGGGGTTGACGGCCACCGGGTGACCGACCGCGCGGAGCATGGGCGCATCAGAGGCCGAGTCCGAGTACGCGAAGCTGGCCCCCAGGTCCAAGCCCTCCCGCGCCGCCAGCCGCGTGATCGCCTCCGCCTTGGCGGCGCCATAGAGAAAATCGCCCGCGGGCCGGCCGGTGAAGACGCCGTCCTGCACCTCGGAGAGGGTCGAGCCGAGCGCGCCGTCGAAGCTCATCACGCGGGCCAGCACCTGCGCCATGTCCTGAGAGGCGGCGGTGACGATGTACACAGGCCGACCGGCGTCCTGGTGCTCGTAGGCCAGCTTCAACATCTGCGGGTACAGGCGCGGCAGGATCCGCTTGAGGGCATGGACCCCCAGGCGCTCAAGGTCGCGGACCCGGACTCCCGCAAGCGAGCTGGCGATCCTCATGCGCAGCGCATGGGACTCGTCATCGCTGACGCCCCGGAGGCGAAAGCGCAGGTTCGCGACTGCGTCGCGCGCGAGC
>JAJZID010000170.1 GCA_021810705.1 Actinomycetes bacterium | reverse complement strand
AGGGGTCAAAGCCCGGCGGCCCGTAGCCGACCGCCGGGATGCCGGCCAGCTGCGTGAGCGTCGCGCCGTCAAACCAGGAGTCAAGGCCGCCCAGTGCGCTGGGCCGCCCCAGGTCGGCGCTGGCGCCGCGCAGCGTCGCAACGATCGGCTGGAGCTCGGAGGTTTCCATCGGCATCACCGGGTTCGGCCACCACGCGAAGCTCGGCGGGTGCTCGGCCAGCCAGTCGTCGTGGGCGGCGCAGAAGTCGAGAACTCGCTCCTGGACCTCCTGGCGCACGTGTGCGCCGCCGCCGTCGCCGTCAGCCTGGACGGGCAGGAACATGACCGCAATCGTCAGCTCGCAGGAGGCCGGGTAGGTGACCGGCCATTCGCCGGCGCGCGCCATCGTCGCAAGCAGGCTCGGTGGCGAGAGGTGTGGGTGCGCGTGCTCGGGCCGCGTCTCCCACTCTGCGCGCAGCGCGGCGATCGCGTCGAGCACGACGCCCGCCTTTTCGATCGCGTTGACCGCGCCGCCCTGGCGCCAGTCGGGCTGGCGCACCTCGGCGTGGCCGGGCCGCCCAGGGACGTGGATGACGCCGTACTCGGAGCCGCGGCAGGCGACCCAGGTGCGGAAGTTGGTCGGCTCGGTGACGATCGCGGCGTCCGCCCGCAGGCCGCGCTGGACGAGCGCGGTGCCGCCCGCCCCCGAGGACTCCTCGTCTGTGTTGGTGGCGAGAATCAGCTCGCCGCGCAGCCCGATGCCCAGTCGCGCGAGTGCCTCCGCGGCGAACACCATCGCCGCCACGCCGCCCTTCATGTCGCAGGCGCCACGGCCGTAGAGCCTGCCGTCGCGGACGGTGGGCGTGAACGGGTCGCTTGACCAGGCCGCGCGCGGCTCGGCAGAGACCACGTCGATGTGGCCGTTGTAGATCAGCGAGGTGCCGCCGCCCGCGCCCGGGAAGCGCGCGATCAGCTGCGGCCTGCCTTCGAAGCTGAGCCCCGGCGGGACCATCGGCCTGCCGGCGAGCGCCGCGGCGTCGGGCTCCCAGAGGTCGATGCTCGCGCCCGCCGCCTGCAGGCGGGCTGCCAGCAGCTCTTGCAGTTGAGCCTCCTGGCGCGGCGCATCGCCGACCTCGCGCGCGGTCGTGTCCAGGGCGATCAGCGCGCCGGCCAGATCGACGAGCTCGTCTGATCGCTTGCCGACCTCGTCGCAGACACGTTTCTCGAGCTCGTCGAGCGCCATCGCGCTCACGCTACCGCAACGCCTGGCATGACCGGCAGCGACCGGTCATGCCAGGGCTGCGCTCAGGCCGGGATCGCGCCACGCAGCACGCTCTGCTGGGAGATCGCGCTACCAGCTCCGAGGCGTTGCACAGATATGTCCAGGTAACGGTACGCGTGGGGGTTGTCCGGCAGAAGCAGCCGCAGCGTGCCGTCGCCGCCCGCGCCCACCCGGAAGCTCGTGACCGGCACAAGCCGCGTGTAGCTGGTCATCAGCCACAGCTCGTAGTAGGTTCCGGGTGCCGACCGCGGCAGCCCCTTGAGCGTCAGTGTCATGTGCGCGCCACCGGTCATGTAGGCGACAGCCGTGCTGTGTGCGAGGCCGCTCGCCGGCAGCGGGGCGAGGACCACGTGGGGAGCGTGGCGCCCGGTCGCGGTGGTGCCCGAAGGGTTGGCTGATCCGGTCAGCGGGTGGGTGAGCGAGCCGACGATGAAGGCGAGCGCCAGCGTTGCGCAGGCGAGCGCGACCGCTGCCGCTGGGACCGGTCGCAGCCAGGATCGCTGTGCTGCACCCTTGGCAGCTCGCGCTCGCGCTCGCGCCGCCGCCGGTGCCGGTGCCGGTGCCGGCCAGGCGTGTTCGGGCAGCTGTCCCAGGATCGTCGCGACCCGCCGCATCTGCGCGAGCTCGGCGTCCGTCTGCGCGCCGTCGTGTTCAGATCCGGCGGCCGGCAGGCCGAGCTCCAGCTCGGCAGCCACCCGTGCTGCCGCCGCCCGCCGCGCACGCGACGTGTGGCGCCACTTGAGTGTCAGGCGTGGTGTGTTCATGGCTGGGCTCCCAATCCCTCCTCCAGTTCGAGTAGCGAGCGCAGTTGGCAGAGGCCCTTGACCATGCGGGCCTTGACCGTGCCCAGCGCAACGCCGGTGCTGTCGGCGATCTCCGTCTGCGACAGCCCTTCGTAGAAGCGCAGGCGCAGCAGCTCGGCCTCCTCGCGTGGCAGGCGTGCGAGCAGGCCCGCCATCCGCCACTGCTCGAGCAGCCGGTCGATCTCGCTGTCGGTTTCGGCGCCGGCCTCAAGCGTGCCGGTCGTCGGGTCAACGGGCTCGGGTACGCGGCGGCGCAACTCGTCGATCGCGCGCGAGCGGGCGATCGTGAGCAGCCAGGTGAGTAGGCCGGCGCGGTCAGGGTCGTACTCGCCGCCGCGCTGCCAGACCTCGAGCAGCACCTGCTGGAGCACGTCCTCGGCGGTGGCTGAGTTTCCCAGGATGTTGCTCAGGAAGCCGAGCAGCGCGCGTCCGTGGGCCTCCATCACGTAGGCCATGGCCTCGGGCGCGCGGTCGCGCAGGGCTCTGACGGTGCGCTGATCCTGGCGGCGACGTTGACGCACTGAGCCGGGGTCGCGGTGTGAGCTGAATCTGGCTGTGCTGGAGAGGGCCATCTGGAGCTATACGAGCGCGACGGGGCGATCGGTTGACCAACCGCTTACCACGTTTGCCCGTATCTGAATGTGCAACACCATCCAACTCCTGTGGAGGAACCATGAAGCGTCTACTCATCTCACTGGCCACGGCAGCTGCGGTCGCAGTTCCTGTGGCGACGGTCGCGGCGCCAGGACTGGCGCAGGCCTCGTCAACGATGACGGCGAAGCCGAACATCGTCAAGCTGGCCGCGTCTGACCCCCAGCTGTCCACCCTGGTCTCGCTGATCAAGAAGGCGGGCCTGGTGACCGCGCTCAGCGGCAAGACCAAGCTGACCGTGTTCGCGCCCACCAACGCCGCGTTCAAGCTCGTACCCAAGGCCACCCTCGCCAAGCTCGGCAAGGACAAGGCGCTGCTCGTGAAGGTTCTCGAGTACCACGTCGTGCCCGGCTCGCTGCCGGCCGCCAAGGTCGAGATGCTGCACTCGGCAAAGACGCTGGAGGGTCAGCGGATCCACTTCAAGGTCAAGGGCGGGCACGTGTTCGTCAACAAGGCTGAGGTGATCAAGGCCAACGTGATGGCCTCAAACGGCATCGTTCACATCATCAACCGGGTGCTGATCCCCGCCTGATCAAGTGAACGGGATCTGATCCGAGTCTCCGCTTACCCCCAGCCCAAACGAGGCTCGATCGGCGAGCTGGGTGGCGGGCAGGCGACCATGGCCCCGGTCGCCGTGCCCGCCCCCAGTGTGCGCGACCTCTCCTGTGTCCCTACAACCCCAGCAGAGCTGGGAGCCCGTCCGGCGAGGCCAGCAGCGCAGCCGCGCCAGCCCCACGAAGCTCGGCTTCACTGCCGACACCCCACAGCACGCCGATCGTCGGCAGGCCGTGCTGGCGGGCGCCGATCACGTCGTAGAGCCGGTCGCCAACCATCACAGCACGCCGCACCTCCGTCCGCTCTGCGAGTCTCTCCAGGGCCCGGCCGACCGTGACGGCCTTTGGTTCGCTTGTGGCTTCGAGCCGGGGGCCGCAGATCGCTTCGAAGAACGCGTCCAAGCCGAGCGCGTGCAGCATCTGTGCTGCGGTCGGTTCAGGCTTGGAGGTCGCAACCGCGAGGCGCACACGTCCGTGCAGCCGCTCCAGGAGATCGAAGATCCCCGGGTAGACGGTTGTCTCAGCGGCGCCGTGGGCGGCGTAGTGCTCGCGATAACTGGCGATCACCGGGCCGAGCAGCTCGGCGGGCACGTGCAGGTGCGCCGTGAGCGTCTCCTGGATCGGCGGACCCAGATACCCGTGCAGCTCTGCCGCTGCGCGCGGCGACAGGCCGACCGCCTGAAGGGCGTGGTTCATGGAGTGCACGAAGGCCGCGCGGGAGTCGATCAGTGTCCCGTCGAGGTCGAACAGCACGCTGTCGGGGTGCGTCAGTCCGCTATCGGCCTCGGCCGGCTGGGCGATCGCGCCAATCATGCGCCGAACCAACCGCGCCGCACGAGCCCGGTCACCATGGCGGCGGCGCTCTGCGCTGGGACGTTGCCGATCACGATGTGACGCCGCGCCGCGCCCAGCATCCCGAGCAGGACGTCGGCCGCCAGCATCGGCTCGATCTCTGCGCGCAGCAGGCCGTCTGCGTCGGCCTGCCTGAGCGTGTCCGCCAGCAGTTCGCGCAGCGGCGCCATCTGGGCTGCCACCTCACGGCGCACAGCGGGCGAGCCGGCCTCGGACTCGAGGTGCTCGACCGAAAGGCGGTGGTCACTGCTTGCAAAGAGCGTTGTCTGTGCGGCCACGAGTTGCTCAATGCGGGCCAGGGGGTCCGGGACCGCGCGCGCGCTGCGCACCATGTCGGCCACGGAGGCGCCGATCTCCCGCCCGATCCAGGCGCTGAGCAACGCGTCCATGTCGGGGAAGTAGTGGTAGAGGGTGGCCCTCGAGATGCCGGCGCGCGCGGCCACCGCGGACATGCTCATGGTCGTCATGCCGCGCTCGCGCAGCAGCTCGAAGGCCACCGTCAGGATGTGGTCGCGTTGCGCTTGGCGGTGCTCGTCAAGCGTCTCAGCCCAACGGCTCGCGGCTGCACCCTTTACAATGTGTCTAGAGTCTGACATAGTGTTGGGTCTGTGACTGACCGTAACCAACGATATCCCGTAATGGCCGTGCGCTCGCTGGGCGCCGCGCTCGTATCCGTGATCACCGGCCGGCGATCTCGGTGGCTCGTGCTTGTGCTGGCTGTCGCGCTCGTCGGCGTGGCCGGACCACTGGCCGGCAAGCTCGCGCCGCTGGAGAACAACTCGCCCACCAGCTTCCTGCCAGCGAAAGCGCCCTCCACCGTCGTGACCACCTACCTCCTTGCGCACTCACGGGAATCGGGCAGCCCCGCCGTGGTGGTCTTCGCGGCGCCGCGGCGTCTGGGGGCCGCTGCGCTCGGGACGATCGTTGCCGCGCGCCGCGCGCTCGCGGCGCGCGGGCTTGCGGGCGTCGGGCGCCCGGGCCCGGTGGTGGTCTCCCGAGATCGGCGGGCGGCTTACTTCGTGGTGCCGGTTGCCACGCACACCTCGGCTGCCACGAGTGCCAACGACGTGGAGGCGGTGCGCAGGCTGCTTACGCGCTTTGCGACCCCCGCGACCAGCGCCAGGGCCGGCCGGGCCCTGAGCGTCGCTGTCGGCGGACCGGCCGGCG
>JAJZID010000169.1 GCA_021810705.1 Actinomycetes bacterium | reverse complement strand
TGGACCTCTTCACCGAGGACGTGACCTGGTTGGCCTGGTCACAGGCGCGGCTGGTTGAAGCCGCCGAGCGCGGGGCACTCGTGCTCAACGCTGTTGTGCTCGCCGAGATCGCAGCACGCTTCTCCCGGATCGAGATGCTCCGTGCCGCGTTGCCGTCGATGTGCCTGATCGAGGAGATTCCTCTTGCCGCCAGCTTCTTGGCCGGCCACGCTCACGCGGAGTACCGCCGAGCAGGCGGCACCCGCGACGCGATCTTGCCTGACTTCTTGATCGGAGCACACGCGGCCGTGACAGCTCGGCCGCTGCTCACACGAGACCCGACCCGCATCGCCAGCTACATCCCGGGCGCCGACCTCATCTCACCCTGAGCCACAGCGATCAGAAGTCTCCAAACCACTCGCTTCCTCTGGGGACCGGTCGACGTCAAAGCGATCATGCGGTGAGAGCGAGGTTGGATCGCGCGCGAGTCGATAGCACTTCTGCTACCATTGTGCCGTGACCACGATCCAGCAGAAACAGCTTCGTAACGAGGTTGGCGATGTGCTGCGTCGCGCTGAGGCGGGAGAGGAGTTCATCGTCACCGTGGCCGGACGTCCGGTTGCGCAGATCGGACCGCTGCGGCGCGATACCTGGGTGCCCACGGGGCGGCTGCAGGATCTACTCAAGCTGCCGGCCGATCCAGCCCTCGCGGCCGACCTGCAAGTCTTCCAAGCCAGCTTGTCTGATCCGTGGAGCGGCTGATTCTTGACACCTCGGTGCTGATCGACCCGGTCGATCTGCCCGAGGATGCCCAAGCAGCGATCAGCGCGGTCTCCATTGCCGAACTGCACTTCGGGCTGCTGGTCGCCGACGAGACCACACGTCCGTTGCGAGCCGCGCGACTGGGACTGATCGAGTCACGCTTCACCCCGCTACCGCTCGATGACAGGGTCGCTCGCGAATGGGGGCGCCTACAAGCAGCCGTCGCGTCGCGCGACGCGAACCCGCGCAAACGCTCAGCCGACCTGGCGATCGCCGCCACAGCCAACGTTCACGACGCGACGCTCCTGACGCGCAACGTCAAAGACTTCACAATCATCGAGGACCTCGTACGCGTCGCGGGCGTCTGAGCCGTCACCGTGTAGGACACCAACGCACGCTAACCGCCGCGAGCGCTTTTGCAGCTACCACCATTCCGCGGCGACGAGTGGTTCGGCGACCAGGCGCGCGTCCTCCTGGCGAGGAGCGGGTCGGTCGTCTCGCTGCTTGTGTAGCCCTGGTTTTCGACGGCGCGGGCACCGTGCACATCAGGATCGCTGTCGGATGGCAGGAGGGCCAGCAGCCTCTGCGAGAGTGCCGTCCGGGCGAGGAAGCAGGTGTGGATGCCTGGTTGGCGGGTGCCGGGTGATTCCCGGTTCTCTGACTGGTCGAGTGAGTGGGGTGCTAGGTGTTTGCTGCCAGCGCCGATGGGGCGCGATTGAGTGTGGTGCGGAAGTCGCGAGCCATGTGCGCCTGGTCGAAGTAACCAAGCTCGGCAGCGACCTGGGCGAGATTGGGGGCGGTCGGATCGAGGAGGCGGTCAGCAGCTTGTTGGCGGCGGAACCGCTGTAGGACTTCCTTGGGGCCGACGCCGACATGACGGGCGAACAACCGCTGTAGCGTCCGCGCAGAAATCGCGAAGTCTGCTGCTAGATCGGTGATGTGCGCGCCAGGCGGGGCCGCACGCATCGCCTTGATGATGTCCATCGCGAGCGCTTGCTGCCGGTCAGATGGAGGTCGGCGCGTTCGCAGGAACGCGTTGATGGCGCGCAGAATCGAGTCGAGGTCGGGGGCAACGGCCAGGTCGCCGTCCAGTTGTGTGCCGTCGGGACCGAACGCGTTGGGTAGCGTCAACACGCGCCCGGTGAGCTGCGATAGCGGCCCGGGCCAGAAGCCAGAGAACCCTCCGGGCCAGAATTTCGTGCCGATCACGATCCCCTTGTCCGATAGCTCGTGCAACGACCGGCCTGAGCCTGGACCGTAGAGCAGCCGGCCGGTAGGCTCGACCGTGAGATTGACCGACGGGTCAGGCAGGACCTCGTGACGCAGAGGCGGCAGCCCGCGTCGGTCCCAGCGCACAATCCAGTGCTGCTCAACGATGTCGACCAGATCCGGCTCGGGTGCGATACGAACCATCCCCGCGACCCGAGCGGCCGAACGCGGAGTGATCAGAGCAGCTGTCATGTCGTCGCATTTTTCCAAGCCAGGCCGCCGTAGACGATGGCACGCTGTGATCTATGAGCCACACCACACCAACCAACACGCTCGAGGGCGTGCAACGCACCGACTTCGTGTCGATTCCCGTCCAAGACATGCAGCGCGCAAAGGCCTTCTACCGCGACACGCTCGGCATGCGCAGCCCCGACTGGGACGCGAACTGGCCAGAGATCGAGACCGGCAACGTCTCGCTGTACCTCGTCGACCCCACCCAGATGGGCATCACTTTTGCGCCACACACCGCGCCCTTGGCGCTCCGCGTCGCGGATGTCGCCGAAGCCAAGCGGACGCTTGAGCAGCGTGGCGTTGAGTTCACCGGCGAGCACGACACCGGGGTCTGCAACATGGCCTTTTTCAGCGACCCTGAAGGCAACGCCTTGATGCTTCACCGCCGATACGCCCCCTAAAGAGCAGACCTCACCAACCTCCAAAGATATGGCAGCCGCCCGGGACAAACCGATTCTCGAGCTGCGCGACGGCGCCGCGTGGCAACGATGGTTGAACGTCAGTCATGCGCTCGCGGCAGGCGTCGGGCTCAAGACAGCCACGAACGGTTCGCCGAAGGCGACGGTCACGCAGGCGGAGGCGATCGAAGCGGCGATCTGCTTCGGCTGGGTCGACGGGCAACTTGCCCGCCACGACGAGCACTTCTTCGCCCGGCGTTTTACGCCTCGACGACCGCACAGCAAGTCGTCGGCGGTCGACCGTGGCCGCGCCCTGCGGCTGATTGGCGAAGGGCGCATGCAGCCGGCGGGTCTCGCGGAAATCCGAGCCGCGAAGGCCGACGGACGACTCGATGACGCCTACGCGCCGCAGAGCACAGCAACGGCTCCAGAGGACCCGCGGGCAGCGGTGCATGAACACCCCGACGCACGGGAGCTCTTTGACACCCTCACAGGCGTCGAGCGGTACAAGTTCCTTCCTGGCGTCACCACACCAAAGACCCCAGGCGCCGTACCGAACCGATCGCGGACTACGTCGATCTGCTGAACCGGCGCAAACAGCTGACGCGCGACTGATCGCCCCGGGCTCACCAGAGACAGGAGCCGCCGTGCGACCTTCACCGCTTGCTCGACGCCGAAGAGGAGCCTCGGTGCGGCTGATCGTCGACGCCGACGTTACGGTCGGCGCGCTCGGCGTCACCGTGCACCAGCCGACCGAGGCGATCTCCACCGACCCCGCACGACTGCGCCACCGCCAGCCGGTGTGCCTTGCGGACGGCTACTGCCTGGCAACGGCGAGGCACACTGGGTCGACCATCGTATCGTTCGATCAGAGGATCCTGAGGGCCGCTCAGCGCGAACCCATGGCCGTTCTCTGAAGGCGCGATTCGCGCCAACCGCGGCGCGCTAAGAGGCGTGAGGCCTCGTGCTGCTTGACAAGGCCGCTGCTTTTTGGATAAGCATTGTGCTGTGCGCGAGCTGCGTCCCGGTGTCTGGCACTGGCGGTCGCCTCACCCCGACTGGGACGAGGAGCAGTGGTGGCCCGAGCTCGTTTCGTCGTATGCGATCGAGACTGGCGGCGAGCTTCTGCTGTTCGACCCGCTGGGCGTGCCGGATGAGCTGCGCGAGCGCGCGAGCGCGGTCATCCTGACCGCCCCCTACCACGAGCGGGACGCTCGTCAGCTCGGGCTGCCGGTGCACGCGCCGCCGCCCGACACCTGGACGGACTGGGTTGAGAAGTTCGGCGTCGATCCTGACCGCGTGCGCGGGATGGAGAGCGAAGATCTGGCGTGGTTGCGCGCCGGTGAAGGCGAGGGCCATTTCCATGGCCCCGGGTCATGGCCGTTCGACATTCAGGCGTATGCGGGTCGTGAAGATAACGATCTCGTGCTGTGGCTGCCGTGGATCAACGCGATCGTCACCGGCGACTCGCTCTCTGACTTCGGTCAGAGGCTCGACATCCAGCTCGGTGGTCGCAAGCACGTCACACGCGAGGATGTCGTCCGCAGGCTGCGCCCGTTGCTCGACCTACCAGTCCAGCTCGTGCTCCCCGCGCACGGCATGCCAACCGATCGCGCAGGGCTGGAGCTCGTTCTGTCCGCGTGAAAGTCCGGCGCGAGGTTCGGAGCGGCGCATCGCGCGCGCTTCAGGGCAATGGCGTGGGGTCCGGCTGGCGCGTGACGCCCTCGACCAGCGCTGCCTGCAACCACCGACTGGGCTGCGTGACCGGGAGTTCCGGTGGCGGCGCTGCGGTGTCGCGGGTGAACCGCTCGATCACGGCGGCGATCGCCGCGGCCTCATCGCTTGACGGGGTGCGGTCCGCGCGCGCGCTCACAGCGGGATGTTGCCGTGCTTGCGCCGCGGCCCGGGCTGGCGTTTGGTCGAGAGCATCCGCAGCGCCTCGATCAGCCTCGGGCGGGTCTCGCGCGGCACGATCACGTCGTCGATGTAGCCGCGTTCGGCGGCGATGTAGGGGTTGGCGAAGTGCGCCTTGTACTCCTCGATCAGCCTCGAGCGCTCAGCCTGCGGGTCATCGGCGGTGGCGATCTCGCGCCGGTAGATGATGTTGACCGCACCCTCGGCACCCATCACCGCAACCTCCGCGGTCGGCCAGGCGAGGTTCATGTCCGCGCCCAGGTGCTTTGAGCCCATCACGTCGTAGGCGCCGCCATAGGACTTGCGGGTGATGACGGTCAGCTTCGGCACGGTCGCCTCCGCATAGGCGTAGAGCAGCTTGGCGCCGTGACGGATGATCCCGCCCCACTCCTGCGCGGCGCCGGGCAGAAAGCCCGGCACGTCACAGAACGTGATCACCGGGACGTTGAACGCGTCACAGGTGCGAATGAACCGTGACGCCTTCTCCGAGGCCTCGATGTCGAGCACGCCGGCCAGGCGCGCAGGTTGGTTGCCGACGATCCCGACCGCATGCCCGTCAAGGCGCGCGAAGCCGCAGATGATGTTTGGCGCAAACAGCTCGTGCACCTCCATGAACTCGCCGTCATCGACGACACGATGCACCACCTCACGCATGTCATAGGGCCGGTTGGGGTTATCCGGCACGATCGTGTCAAGCTCCGGATCCTGGCGGTCGGGGGTGTCGGCGGTCAGCACCC
>JAJZID010000168.1 GCA_021810705.1 Actinomycetes bacterium | reverse complement strand
ACCCTGCCGGCGGCCGCACGCATGTCACCGACCCTGGTGTGGCGACGCCACAGCAGCAGGCTGCCGAGCAAGAGCGCTGCCACCGCCAGGAAACCTCCCACCTCGCCGGCGGTCTGCAGCGGTGACGGGGCGGCGCTGGCGAGCGTGACGGTCGCCGGCGGCGCCGTCTGATGCTGGACGTCCTTGCGCACCGAGCCGGCGGCGGCCCCGATCACCGGCGCCGTCCGCTCCGCCACATCGAGCATCTGCGTATTGGTCAAACCGAGCGTCAGCGTGTTTGAGACCCAGTAGCCGGCGCCGTTGGCAAACCACGCCACCGTCTTTATGTGCGCGCCGTCGTAGTAGACGTAGTAGGTGCGGCCCACGAACTTGAACGATTGCGTCGGGCTGTCGAAGATCGGCGCCGTCAGCCAGGTGGTTCCCTGCACGTCGTAGTACTGGCCGAGCAGGCCCGTGGAGAAGACGGCCACGTAGATCGGGTAGTTGTGGCCGCCCGGCGCCGGGATCGTGTAGCTGCGCAGGCGCGTCGGGTACCCGTAGCCGTTGTCGATCTTCACCGCCGGCATCTCCAGCGGGAACGGGAGGCCGTGCGCCATCGTCTTGGCCTCTGTCATGGTTGCGGCCGAGACCGGTACCAGACCTGCGGCCGCCGCCTTGGAGGAGTGCACCCGCTTTGCAAGCCCAACGGTGGCGCGCTTTGCGGGCGGGATCCCCGTTCCGTACAGGAACGAGTCAACGCTCTCCTTGATCTGCTGTGGCGATGCGGTAACACAGGCGCAATTGGTCACCACGCCGAGGTTCGCGTGGAAGCGCACCTGGCGCACCGGCCGGCTGGCGACCTGGATCAGCGTGCCAACCAGGTTCTCGACACCCTGCGGCGTGTGCAGTGAGCCATCGGTCTGCACGAGATGGCCGAAGATGTTCTCGAACTTGGCGATGTGGTCGATCAGCGTCGGTCCGTACTGCTGCTTGACCTCCAGCAGGAAGTCCTGGTCACGCGCGTCGCGCTCGATCGACGTGTCGTCGTGGCGGTATGTGACGAACTGCAGCGCCTGGCGTCCACACAGCTTCTGATAGCCCGGTTGCAGGTTCACCTGGAAGTACTGCGGACCGCCGGGCCGGTTGACGTGGAAGTAGCGCCTGTCGATCATGCCGTAGACGCAGCCCATCTCGTTGACGGCCTTGACGAAGTTGCCGAAGTCGATCTCCACCACGTGGTTGATCGACAGGCCCGTGACCTGCTTGATCATCGAGACCACGCGAGGCATGCCACCGCACATCAGCGCCGCATTCAGACGCGTCGTGGTCAGGCCGTTGCAGCTCGGGTTGAACGTCACCTGCAGCTCGCGCGGGATCGACATCATCGAGATCCACGGCTTGCCGGGGTCGATCCGCACGAGCAGCATCTCGTTGGCGTGTGGCACCACCGGCGTCGTGCTGGTGTGCAGGCGCTGATCGTTGCCGATCAGCAAAAGCGTCTGCGGGCCCCCAAAGGGCGCGGGGGCCAGCGTCCCGCTGCTCAGCACCAGACTCTTGTTCGCGCCCAAGGCGTGCGCCAGCTGCGCGACCTGAGCGTTGACGAAGACGACCGTGGTGGCCGCAGCCGCCAGCACGACCGCGAACGCGGCCACAAACAGCCGCAACGGTGCAGGCAGGCGTCGGCCAGTTCCTCGCATCCCCGATGATGATATTGGCCGCCGCATACGGATCCTGTGAAGGGGACCTACCGGAAACCTAAAGGCGGCTGGCGACGACCGTCACGCGCGCTCAAAGACGCGTGCGACACGGGCCTGTGAGCGCCACGCAGCTCATCCGCGCGGGATGAACTCCGGGACCTCGAGCACCTCGGCCAGGCGTGGCGCGGTCCGCGCAGGGCCCCCGTCGCCGCGGCGAACGCGCGGCTCGCCGGCCGGCTCCACAAGCCGCGCGCGCGGCCTGGGCTCGTCGAACCCGGTGGCGACCACGGTGATCCAGACCTGTCCGCCCTCGATCTTCTCGTCGACCATGGCGCCGAAGATGATGTTCGCTTCCGGATCGGCAGCCTCCGCCACCGCCCTGGCGGCTTCGTTGACCTCCCACAGCGAGATGTCCGCGCCACCGGTGATCGACAGCAGGATCGAGCGCGCACCGTCCACACTGGTCTCAAGCAGCGGCGAGGCGACCGCCGCCTCGGCCGCGTCGACGGCACGACGTTCGCCGGTGCCCATGCCGATGCCCAAAAGCGCGCTGCCGGCGTCGGACATGATCGTGCGCACGTCGGCGAAATCAAGGTTGATCAGGCCCGGAAGCGTGACCAGATCGGAGATGCCCTGCACACCCTGGCGCAGCACGTCATCGGCCACCCGGAACGCGTCGACCATCGTCGTGTTGCGGTCGAGCACCGTCAGCAAACGGCTGTTGGGCACCACGATCAGGGTGTCGACCGCATCCTTGAGCGTCTGGATGCCGACCTCGGCCTGCTCGCGCCGACGGCTGCCCTCAAACTGGAACGGGCGTGTGACGATGCCGACCGTCAGCGCCCCCAGCTCCCGCGCGATTTCGGCCACGACCGGCGCCGCCCCGGTGCCGGTTCCGCCGCCGGCGCCCGCGGCGATGAAGACCATGTCGGCACCCCGCAGCAGCGCCTTGATCTGGTCGTGCTCCTCGCGCGCAGCCTGCCTGCCCAGGTCGGGGTTCGAGCCGGAGCCGAGGCCGCGGGTGATCGCCTCGCCGATGTGCAGCGTGGTGCTGGCGGCCGATGTTTGCAGCGACTGCAGGTCGGTGTTGATGGCGATGAACTCGACGCCCTCGATATCAGCTTCGATCATGCGGTTGACCGCGTTCACACCGGCGCCGCCGACGCCAACCACCCGGATCACCGGCCGCCCGACCGGGTGCAACGAGCTGGTCATGGGCTCAAAGTGGGTCTGCGGGCGCGCGTACACATCGTGGATCGGGACCGGCCGTTGCGGCTGCGCACCGGCGGCTGGCGGATCCATCAGGCTCTCCGGCATGTCGACCGCGAACGCCAGCTCCAGCCGCTGTTGCGGCGTGGGCACGCCCGGCAGCCGCGGCTGTCCGGTGCCAACACCGTGCTCACCCGGTGCGCTCAGCGGCGCTGACGCCGCCAGCGAGGGATGCGGCAGCGAACGCGCCGGTGCCGGCACCGCGGCCTCCTCGGGCGCCTGTGCCTCGGCGGGCGCTGCTTGCCGTTCCAGCTGGGCTGCCGTGTCTTCCACGGTCTTGCGGAAGAGCTGCGAAAGCGGCCCCTCACGCATGCTCGCGCGTTTAGCGGTGGGCATTGGCCAGGACCTCCTTAGCGAGCTGACGGTAGGAGTGCGCGGCGATCCCGTCAGGTTCGTACTTGAGCACCGACATGCCCTTCACCGGAGCTTCGGCGAAGCGCACGGTCTTACGAATCCTTGAAGCGAACACACGATCGCCAAAGTTTTCCTCGAGCAGCTCGATCGCCTCCTTGGCGTGCAAGGTGCGGGTGTCGACCATGGTCGGCAGGATGCCCTGGATCTCCACGTTCGGGTTGAGGTTCTCGCGGATCATCGCCAATGTGTTCTGCAGCTGAATCAGCCCACGCATCGATAGGTACTCACACTGCACCGGGACGATAACCCGGCTGGCGGCGGTAAGCGCGTTGATCGTCAGCAGGCCGAGACTCGGTGGCGTGTCGATGAAGCAGTAGTCGTAGTCCTCTGCAACCTCACGCAGCGCCCGCTCAAGCGAGCGCTCACGGCCGATCATCGTTGACATCGCGATCTCAGCCCCAGCCAGATCGATCGAGGCGCAGGCCACGTCAACCTCGCGCTTGTGGATCACCTGCCGGATCGGCATCTTGTTCACGAGCACGTCATACATCGACTCCTTGAGGTTGTCAGGGTCGATGCCTTGAGACATGGTCAGGTTCCCCTGAGGATCCATGTCACAACAGAGCACGCGGTAGCCCTGCTCGGCGAACGCCGCGGCAAGGTTCAGCGTGGTGGTGGTCTTCGCTACGCCGCCCTTCTGGTTGGCGAACGCGATCACCTCGAGGCTTGCCGTCACGGGCGTTCCTCCAAATGCGGGCGGTTTGCTGACAGACGCATACGCCGCCTGTATTCGCAGCCCAGCCGGCGATTCCTGCTAACGCGCCCGGCGCCCGCGGCCGGTGCCCGCGGGCAGCCGCTGACCGGGCGGCCGCTCGGCTATGTTGCAGGCGTGCCGGAACCCACGCTGCTCAGCCGCCGCCTGATCTTCCTCACCGGGAAGGGAGGCGTCGGCAAGACGACCGTGGCGTTCGCGCTGGCACAGGCCGCCGCGTCATCCGGTCGCAGAACGCTGGTCGCCGACCTCCAGGGCAGCGGCGACACGCGCGAAGTCGAGTTCGCGCCGGGCGTGATGCACGTGTCAATCGACCCGCAGTCGGCGATGGAGCAGTACCTGAGTGTCCAGGTCCCGGCCCCAGCCGCTCAGCTGCTGCGCCAGAGCCACCTCTTCGCCGCCTTTGCGATGGCCACACCGGGCATGCGCGAGCTTTTGTGCATGGGCAAGTTCTGGGAGCTGGCCCAGCTCAAGCGCCGCACACCCGACGCCGAGGCCTACGATCTGGTCGTGGTTGACGCACCAGCCTCCGGTCACGGGGCGGCGCTGCTGCGCGCGCCCCGCACCTTCGCCGAGATCGCGCGCGTCGGTCCGATCGCCCACCAGGCGCGAACGATCGCGCAGACGTTCGCCGACCCGGACTTCACAGCCGTGCTCGCCGTCACCACGGCCGAGGAGATGCCGGTCACTGAGACGCTCGAGCTGAGCAGCTCGCTGCAGCGCGGACCGGATCCTCTGAAGCTGCACGCCGTGATCCTCAACGCGCTCTATCCACGCCGCTTCAGCGACGCCGACGCGCACACGCTCGAGGCGCTCGGAAACCGTGGCCGGACCTCGTCAGAGCTGCGCGCGATCCTCGCCGCGGCGCTCGCCGAGCACGCCCGCGCACGCTCACAGGAGCAGCAGGAAGAGCGTCTGCGACTGGCCTTCCCAGACCGGCTGTTCACCCTCCCCTACCTGTTTGAGGCGGAGCTGGGGCTGCCCCAGGTGTCGCTGCTTGCGGCGGCGCTGGATGCGCAGATCACGGGAGGCAGTGGCGCGTGAGCGGCGAGCATCATGCGCCTGGCGCGGACGCCGCGGAGCTGCTCGCCGGACGGCGCATCTGTGTCTGCGTGGGGGCCGGCGGCGTGGGCAAGACGACCACCGCCGCCACGCTGGCGATCGGCATGGCGATGCGCGGCCAGAAGGTCGTCGTGGTGACCATTGACCCGGCCCGGCGGCTGGCTGAAGCGC
>JAJZID010000167.1 GCA_021810705.1 Actinomycetes bacterium | reverse complement strand
CCTGGCCAAAGACACCCCGCACCAGCTGCAGCGGATGCTGTTTGACGCAAGCGAGCTCACGATCCCGGCTGGCGATCTACCGCGCTTCGCAACCCAGATCGCGCCGGCGCTGCGCGGCGTCGCGCCGGTGGTCTCCTCCGACGGGTCCTTCGCCCTGCCGGAGATCTCAGCGCCGGAGCTGATCCTGCGCGCCCACCACGGCCCCGGTCACGTCACCGAGCTCGCCTGGAACTGGGTCTACACCGTCGGCGAGGAGCGTGTCGAATACGAGCTGGGGGCGGTGGACTCGGCGCCGGGCCTGCGGGACGCAGAGCGCGAGCGCGCGATCCTCGACTCACTCGACCTCTCGACCACCGCCGGGCTCGCCGGGCTTGGCCTGCTGGACGCCGACGGCAGACCGGCCGCGCACCCGCGGCCGCTGCACGGACTGGACACAGCCAGGTTCGTGACCGACGCGCTGCCGGCGCTCGAGCGCGTGGCGGCGGTCGAGCTGGAGCTCAGCGGCTCGCCGGTCGACTACCGCGACGTCGACGACCAGGTGCAGATCGCTGTCGCGACAGCCGCGATCGACGGCGAGCACGACTGGTTTGACCTCAACGTGACCATCTCCGTCGAGGGCCGCGAGCTTGAGTTCGCGCCGCTCTTTGCCGCCCTGGCCCGTGGCGAGGAGCGGATGCTGCTGGACGACGGGGCGCACTTCTCGCTGCTCGCCCCCGAGCTTGCCACGCTGCGCCAGCTGATCGAGGAGGCTCGCGCGCTCAAGGACGCGGGCCGTCCCGACGGGCTGCGTATCAGCCGGTATCAGGCTGGGCTGTGGGAGGAGCTTGTCGCGATCGGCGTGGTGGGTGAGCAGGCGGAGGCATGGCGGCGTCAGGTGGAGGCGCTGCGCGGCCTGGATGAGCTCGCCCAGCTGCCGGTCCCGGAGGGCCTGAAGGCCACACTGCGCCCCTACCAGCTTGACGGCTTCCGCTGGCTGGCCGGCCTCTGGGAGCTCGGCCTTGGCGGCATCTTGGCTGACGACATGGGGCTCGGCAAGACCCTGCAGGCGCTGGCGCTGATCCTGCATGCCGGTGAGCGCTCAACCTCGCCCGCCGGCCCGCTGGCCGGCGGACGGACCGCACCGGTGCTGGTGATCGCACCCACCAGCGTTGTCCCGAACTGGGTCAGCGAGGCCGCTCACTTCGCCCCGCAGCTGCGCGTGCGGGCGCTGACCGACACGCTGGCCCGTGCCGGCACGACGGTCGCGCAGCTGTCCGAGGGCGCCGACGTGGTCGTTACCACCTACACGCTTCTGCGCCTGGATGAGGAGCATTACACGAGCATGGAGTGGGCTGCGGTGATCCTCGACGAGGCCCAGGCTGTCAAGAACCACAACGCCAAGACCCACCTTGCGGCAAGGCGGCTGCGTGCCCCGTTCAAGCTGGCGATCACCGGCACGCCGATGGAGAACCACTTGGGCGAGCTGTGGGCGCTTCTGTCGCTCACCGCACCGGGACTGTTCCCCGACCCGGCCGCCTTCGACGAGCTCTACGCCCGCCCGATCGAGCGCCATGGTGACGCCGAGCGCCTCGCACGGCTGCGCCAGCGGATCCGGCCGCTGGTCAAGCGCCGCACCAAGGAGCTTGTGGCCGGCGAGCTGCCGGCCAAGCAGGAGCAGGTCCTGTCGGTCAAGCTCACGCCGCGCCACCGCAAGCTCTACGACACGCACATGCAGCGCGAGCGTCAGCGGATCCTCGGGCTGCTCGACGACTTTGACTCAAACCGCTTCACCGTGCTGACCGCGATCACGCGCATGCGGCGCCTGGCGCTGCACGCCGGCCTGGTCGACGAGAAGCACATGAAGGTGGCAAGCGCGAAGCTCGACGCGCTCGTCGAGCAGCTGGCGGAGGTGCGCGACGGTGGCCACCGCGCGCTCGTCTTCAGCCAGTTCACCGGCTTTCTGGCGCTCGCAAGGGCGCGGCTTGAGGCCGAGGGGCTTGGCTGCTGCTACCTGGACGGCAGCACCCGTGCGCGCGGAAAGGTGATCGAGCGCTTCCGTGGCGGCGATGATCCGGTCTTTCTGATCAGCCTGAAGGCCGGCGGCTTCGGTCTCAACCTGACCGAGGCCGACTACTGCTTTCTGCTGGATCCGTGGTGGAACCCGGCGACCGAGAACCAGGCGATTGACCGTATTCACCGCATCGGCCAGACCAGGCAGGTGATGGTCTACCGGATGATCTCCGAGGACACGATCGAAGCGAAGGTGCTGGCGCTCGCGCAGCGCAAGGCGGCGCTCTTCAAGGGCGTGATGGATGACGGCAACCTGTTCGCCGGCGAGATCACCGCCGAGGACGTGCGCGGCCTGCTGCGCTGAGGGTCGGCCCAGGCGACCGTCGCTCGCGACGCGTCGGCTCGCTGGATCGCGATGTGGACCATCAGCCGGTCCGGCGCGGCGCCGTGCCAGTGGTTCTCGCCCGGCTCGAAGAACACACGGTCACCGGGCCGAATCGTCTCGACCGGCCCGCCCTCGCGCTGGCAGCGCCCGACACCCTCGGTGACGAAGATCGTCTGGCCGTGCGGGTGGGTGTGCCAGGCGGTGCGGGCGCCGGGGGTGAAGTGCACGAGTGCCGCCGCGACCGTCGAGCCCTCCCGCGGCGCGGCGACCGCGTCGAGGTACACATCGCCGGTGAACCAGTCCACGGGGCCCTTTGTGGTCTCGATGTTCGAGCGTGTGATCTCCATGACTGCCGTTACCTCTTTTGTCGGTGTGGGTGCGCTCACCAGTCGTGCATGGTGCCGTCCTTGAGCCTGCTGATCGGCAGGTAGGCGGGCTGGTAGGGGTGGCGGGCGGCGGCTTCCTCGTCGAGCGTGACGCCCAAGCCGGGTGTCTCGCCGGGGTGCAGCAGGCCGTCGGTGAAGCTCATGCTCTGGCGGAACACCGCGTCGGTCTGCTCGCTGTGGGGCATGTACTCCTGGATGCCGAAGTTGTGGATCGCCAGGCCGAGGTGCAGCTGCGCGGCCAGCCCTACGGGGGAGACGTCGGTGGGGCCGTGGAAGCCCGAGCGGATCTGGTACTGGGCGGCGAAGTCCATCAGCTTGCGCAGCGGCGTGATCCCGCCAAAGTGCGTTGAGGCAGCCCGCACGTAATCGATCAGCTGCTCTGAGATCAGCTGCTGGAAGTCCCAGACGGTGTTGAAGACCTCGCCGATCGCAAGCGGCGTGACCGTGTGCTGGCGCACCAGTCTGAGCGCCTGCTGGCTCTCCGCCGGGGTGCAGTCCTCGAGCCAGAAGAGATTGTGGGGCTCGAGGCTCTTACCGAGCTTGGCGGCCTCGATCGGGCGCAGGCGGTGGTGTGCGTCGTGCAGCAGCGGCAGCTCCGGCCCGAACTCCTGGCGGACATAGTCAAAGACCTTCGGTACATGACGCAGGTAGGCGGCGCTGTCCCAGTCCTCCTGTGCGGGCGCCGCGCCGCGCCCGGCGGGCTCGTAGTCGTAGCGCTCGCCGGAGGCCTGGGCCTGGGCCGCGACCCCGTAGACGGCGTGCACGCCCGGGATCGAGGACTGCACCCGGATCGCGCGGTAGCCCTTCTCCAGGTGCATGTTGATCGACTCACCAAGCGACTCAAACGAGGTGCCCGAGGCATGGCCGTAGGCCAAGAGCCCCTCGCGCGAGGCGCCGCCCAGAAGCTGGTAGACGGGCAGGCCGCAGACCTTGCCCTTGATGTCCCAGAGCGCCATGTCCACGGCGGCGATCGCGGCCATCGTCACCGGCCCGCGCCGCCAGTAGGCGCCCCGATACAGGTATTGCCAGGTGTCCTCGATCCGCGCGGGGTCACGGCCGATCAGAAGCGGCGCGACGTGCTCGCGCAGGTACGCAGCGGCCGCCAGCTCACGGCCGTTGAGCGTCGCATCACCGAGCCCCGTGACGCCGTCGTCAGTGGTCAGCTTCAAGGTCACGAAGTTGCGGGTCGGGCTTGTCACCACGACATCGGCAGAGGCGATTCTCATCTAGAAGATCTCCAGTAGCTCAAACAGTCCACGGCTCGCGTCAGCGCCACCGGCAGACAGCGGGGCGCGGAGCGCCTCACCATTCTGATCGCTTGCCGCCCGGGCCGGGTCGCCGACCAGCCAGCCGGCCCACGCCTGCACGATCGCAAGCGCAGGACCGGCGTCAACACCGGCGCTGCGCGCGGTCACGATCACCGGCGCCACCCGATTGCGCAGCTTCTCCAGGCCGTCTGAGGCGATCTGCTCGAGCGGGTAGCCGATCCGCGCGTTGGCAAAGCGCTCGCGCAGCGCGGCCCGGTAGGCGTCAAGCTGCATGCGCTCGCCTTCCGGCAGCAGGGACGCGGCCAGGTCCCAGTAGCGTTCGAGCGCCGCGGCGATCTCGCGGTCACCGACCGCCTGCGCGACCGTCTCGTGCCCGCGCCCGAGGCCCATGTACGCGAGCAGGCAGTGCCCACCGTTGAGCAGCCACAGCTTGCGCGCCTCCCACGGTCCGATGTCATCCACGAAACGCGCACCGGCGTCCTCCCACCGCGGCCGCCCGGCGGGAAACTCCCCGCACAGCACCCAATCGCTGAACGGCTCGCACACCACCGGCGCCTCGTCACGCAACCCCAGCTCGCGCTCCACCAGCTCTCGGTCAGCGTCGGTCGTGCGCGGCGTGATCCGGTCAACCGACGTGCTCACAAACGACAGCTCGCTCTGCGCCCACTCCGGCGCCTGTGGGTCGAGCCGCGCAAGTTCGCCCAGAACGAGCTCTCGCAGCACGCTGCCGTTGGCGGCCAGGTTGTCCAGGCTCACGACGGCCAGCGGACCGGCACCCGCGCGGTGGCGCGCGACCAACCCCGCCGCCAAACGCTCGCCCACCGTCGGCAGTCCTCGCCCTGCGCCGGCGGCGGCGCGCTCTGCCGCCGCCGGCGGCCGGTAGCCGGCCTCGGTCACCGTCAACGTCACCACCGCCGTCTCGGCTGAGGCAAGCGCCGCTGTGAGCGCCGCAAGCTCGCCGGCGCCGTGCACCTCCACGACCGCGTCAACGACGCTGACGTTGTCCGCGGCCGGGCCGCGCTCAACCAGCGCATAGAGCCCCTGCTGCGGCGCAAGCGCCGCGGCTAGCCGTGGGCTGCGGCCGGTGAAGCCGCTGATTCCCCAGCCGCCGGCCAGCTCGGCGCTGGCCGTATATGCCGCCAGGTGCGAGCGGCTGAAGGCACCAAGCCCCAGGTGCACGATCCGCGCCTGCCGCGGAGTTGTCGGCCAGGTGCTGCGGCTCAGGCGCGGGGGGCCCACGGCCGCGGGATGCTTCGTATCGGTGCTCACTGAGGCCGATCGTATTCTG
>JAJZID010000166.1 GCA_021810705.1 Actinomycetes bacterium | reverse complement strand
TCAGAATGATGCGGCTGACCTCGCGGCGCGCGAGCGCAGCGGCCGCGAGTGCGACCGCAAGGAACGTCTTGCCGGTACCGGCCGGCCCGATCCCGAAGGTGATCGTGTTGGTGCGGATCGAATCCACATAGCGCTTCTGATGCACGGTCTTGGGTGCCACCTTGAGTGCCCGGCCGCGCCAGATCACATCGTCGAGGATCGCGCCCGGATCCTCCTGCAGCGCGAGCGCGCGCACGACCGACTCGACCGTACCGGGAGCCAGCTCATGCCCCTGGGTCACCAGGCCGCTCAGCTGCCGGACCACGTCCTGCGCGGCGGCGACCGCCTGCGGCTCGCCGTCCAGGGTCACCAGATTGCCGCGCAGGTAGAGCTCGCAGTCAATCTGCTCGGTCAGTGCCCGCAGAATTGCGTCGCCGCTACCGGCCAGCTCGGCGGCCACAGCGTTGTCCAACTCGATCTGGGTGCGCATCCGGCTGACCTGTCCCTATCCGCTGGTGCCAGCCAGCGCGGCTTTGACCGTCGCGGAGGCCCGCTTGCCGTCCACCAGGCCACCAGCCCGGTCCATCACCAACCTCATCACCGGACCGAGGTCCGACGGCCCCGTGGCCCCAGTCTCGCTGACGGCGGCGTAGACCAGCTCCTTGAGCTGCGCGTCCGTCAGCTCCGGCGGCAGGTAGCGCGCGATCATCAGCGCTTCGGCCTGCTCCTGCTGTGCCAGCTCCGGCCGATTGGCGCGCTGAAACTGGGTGGCCGCCTCGAGCCTGCGCTTGTGCTCGCGGCGCAACACCGCGAGCTCGTCCCCGCTGCCCTCCTTCGCGTCGCGCTGAAGCTCCGAGACCAGCAGGCGAAGCGCGGACGCAAGATCGCGATCCCCCGCCTTCATGGCGCGGATGACGTCCTGACGCACCTGTTCGAGAATGCTCAACTGTGCACAAAGGATAGGACGTGGGGTTGACGGCGCCCCGCCGCGACCCGCCATCCCCCGAACCTCTGGCAGTTGGACGCCGCTGGAGCTGATCCTCGCCCCGGCACGCTGAGAGAGGAGAGAGAGCTCTTTGCGTGACGCCGGGACGAGGCTTTGGCTGGGGAGCGGTGCCGCCCAGAGGTTGGCCACCGAGGGATTGACGGATCGCGGAGGATTACACGCCGACAATGATCGCCCGCAGACACGCCATCCACAGTGGCCAGCGGGCCAGAATGTGGGGCGTCGCGGCTATCCAGCCGTCGGATCCGCGCGGTCCGGCGGCGCCTGCAAGAGCAGCGCCGCCCAGCCGTCACGCGCCAGCCGCTGTCGCTCCCGGTAACCGCGGCGCGCAAAGGCTCGGCTGACCGGCTCGGCCTCGTGCTCGAGCAGGCCACTGGCGATGATCTCACCGTGCTCTGGCCCGGGCATCGCCTGCGCCCAGGCGAGCAGGAGTGGCGCGAGCAGGTTGGCGAGCACCAGCGGCGCAGGCGGCACCGGCTCGCCCAACAGATCGAAGCGCCGCACCGCAATCAGCTCGGCAACCCCGTTGACGGCCGCGTTCTCCGCGGTCGCCGCGATCGCCAGCGGGTCGTTGTCCAGGGCCAGCACCGGGACGTGGCCGAGCCTGGCGGCGGCGATCGCGAGCACGCCGGAGCCGCAGCCGAGGTCGATCACGGTGGGCCCCTGGCGGCGCGCGGGAGGCCGGCGGTCGAGCAGCAGCTCCAGGCACAGGCTGGTGGTGGCATGGGCACCGGTGCCGAACGCCTGTCCCGGATCGATCACCAGATCGAGCGCGGTCGCCGGTGCCGGCTCCCAGGGCGGGCGCACGCTGAGCCGGTCCCCAAGCACCAGCGGCCGGTGGAACTCGCGCCAGCGCACCTCCCAGTCGTCTGCCACATCGCTGTGCTCGAGTCCGATCAGGGCGCCGCCGACGAGTCGGCGCAGAGCGCCGTCGCTGGGGAGCTCCTCGCTGCTGCCATAGAGCGCGTACTCCACCGTCTGTGCGTCGAGGTCGGTTTCCTCCAGGCCGGCGGGGGCGAGCTCGAGCAGCGCGGCGAGCACGAGCTCGGCTTCGGCGCGCCGTACGCGCACCCCCAGCCTGCGCACGGCGGGCTACCGGTGGTGCAGGGCGCGGCGCAGCTTCGCGAAGACGCCCTCGTCGCTGTGCAGGTTCTCCTCCGTGAGGCTTTCGCTGAGCTGCTCCAGGAGCTTGCGCTGCGCATGGCTCAGGTTGCGTGGCGTGACCACGTTGATCACCACACGCAGGTCGCCGTGGCGGCGACCGCGCAGCGACGGCATGCCCTGGCCGCGCAGCACCAGCGTGTCGTGCGGCTGGGTGCCGGCCGGCACCTCGAGCGGCTGGGCGCCGTCAAGGGTGGGAACATCGACACGGACGCCGAGTGCCGCCTGCGGCCCGGAGATGTCCACGGCGGTCACCAGGTCGTCGCCATCGCGCACGAAGCGCTGGTCCTCGCGCACCCGCACCAGGACGTAGAGGTCGCCCGGCGGGCCACCACGCTCACCCGCGTGGCCGCGGCCGCTGACGCGGATGCGCTGGCCGTCCGCGATACCGGCCGGGATGTCGACCGAGACCTTCTGGTTCGCGCTCACGCGCCCGCGGCCGTGGCAGGTTCGACAGGGGGTCACCGCGACCTTACCCTCGCCGCCGCACTGGTCGCAGGTGGTGGTGCTCATGACCTGGCCGATGAGTGTCCGCGCCACAGTGCGCAGCGTCCCGGTGCCCTGACACTTCGGGCAGGTCTCGATCGGCGTTCCGGGCTCCGCGCCGTTTCCGTGGCAGTGCTCGCAGGTCACCACCGCGTCGAAGCTCAGCTCGACGGGCGCACCATGGGCCGCCTCGGCAAGCGACAGCTCGGCGCTGACCTGGATGTCGGCGCCCTGGATCGGGCCGCTGCGGCCACCGCCGAAGGCTCCCCCGAAGGCCCCGCCCAGGCCGCCGCCGAAGAACGCCTCAAAGAGGTCCGACATCGATCCGAAGCTCTCGAAGTTGGGGGCGTAGCCACCGCTGCGCAGCCCCTCGTGACCGTAGCGGTCATACGTCGCGCGGCGTTCTGCGTCAGACAGCACCTCGTAGGCCTCGGCCGCCTCCTTGAACTTCTCCTCCGCCGCGGGGTCATCCTTGTTCACATCCGGGTGCAGCTCCCGTGCGAGCCGCCGGAACGCCTTCTTGATGGTGGCGTCATCGGCATCGCGCGACACGCCGAGGACGTCGTAGTAATCGCGTCTGGTTGGCGCCTGGCTCATCGCTCGTCGTAGACCTCGCTGACGAAACGCGACAGCTGGTTTGCCGCGTCGCGCACGACGCCGATCACACGCGGATAGTCCATGCGCAGCGGTCCGATCACCGACACGGTCCCCAGGTTGCGCTGCGGCAATCCGTAGCCGGCCGCCACCAGGGCCAGCGACTGCAGCGCGGGCTGGCGGTTCTCGGCCCCGATACGAACGCTCACCGACCGCCCGCCGAGCGCCTCACGCAACAGGCCGAGCATCGCCACGCGGCGCTCGAGCATGTCCATCAGCGCGTTCAACTCGGTGATATCGCCGCCCCGGTCGAGCTCGAGCAGGTGCGCGGTGCCGTCGATGTAAACGCAGTCCTGCGACGCGTCGGAGAGGTCGGTGAAGGCGGGCGCGAGCGCCGTCAGGAAGTCACGCTCGGGGCGGGCCAGTGTCGGGTCCAACAGCCGCTGCATCAGCCTGCGGGCACCGAGTCCGGTACCCACAAGTCGCTCATTGAGGTACGCGCTGGCCCAGTCGGCGAGCCCGGTGTCGACCGGCTGATCGAAGCTGAAAAGGCGCTTGGTGACGCCACCCGCGGAGGTGATGAGCACCACCATCAGCACCTGGGGCTGCAGCGTGAGCACCTCGATATGGCGGATCGTCGCGGTCTCGATCGCGGGGGCGGTGACGATCGCCAGCAGGCTGGTCACCTGGGAGAGCGTCTCGGTCGTGACACGCATCGCCTCGTCGAGCTCGCGCCGCACAAGCGAAAGCTCAAGCGGCGGCTGCGGCGCACCGGCAGGCAGCAGGCGGTCAACGAAGTAGCGGTAGCCGGACTCGGTCGGAACCCGTCCTGCGGATGTGTGGGGGTGCTGGAGCAGGCCCTCCGCCTCCAGGTGGGCGAGCTCGTGCCGGATTGTGGACGGCCCCCACTCAAAGTCGGCGGCAAGTGCCTTGGAGCCGACGGGCTGGCCGTCGGCGAGGTAATCCTCGACAACCCGGCGCAAAACCATCTCTTGGCGTTCGCTCAGCATCACCAGGTGATTCTAGGAGCGCCCGGCAGCGGCTCAGCGGAGCAGCAGCTCGGCCTGCGCGTTGCGGATCAGGCGCGTGTCACCCTGGCGCGCCTCGAGCTTGACGCGCGCACGCGCCTCACTCACCGCCTGCACCTCGCCGCTGATGACGATCTCCTGCTCGAGCCGGGCCATGCCGCGAAACTGCACGCTCAGCTCGGTCAGCGCCAGCGGGTCACCGCCAGCCGCGTCGGTGGCGGCGCGTGCCACCTGTGCCATCGACCACAGTCCGTGCAGGATCCGCCCCGGCAGGCCGACCGATAGCGCGAACTGCTCGTCGATGTGGATCGGGTTGAAATCCCCTGAGGCGCCCGCGTAGCGGATCGTCGTGTAGCGGTCTGGGGTGACACGCAACTCGAACTGCTCGCCGACTTCAACCCCCATCGCCGCTAACGCTCCTCGCCGCGGATGATCGTCGACCAGGTCCCAACGGCGGTGCGCTCACCGCGCTGGTTCACAGACACCGTCTCAAACGTGTCGAACCGCAGGCCGGCGCGCTCGCTGATGTCCTTGACGGTCAGGGTGGTGGTGATCTCGTCACCTGCGATCACCGGCTGCTGCCAGCTGAACGCCTGGCCGCCGTGCACCAGATGGGCGAAGTCGATCTCGAGCTCCGGGTCAAGCAGCGCCGCCTGAAACAGGCTCGCGCAGTAGACCACCACGAACATGGGCGGCGCCAGAAGGTCGGCGTAGCCAGCCGCATGGGCCGCGTCAAGGTCGTGATGCAGCGGGTGCTCAAAGCCGGTCGCGGCGGCGTACTCGCGAATCTTCTCGCGACCCACGGCGTAGGTGAGCGGCGGGTAGCGCTTGCCGACCTTGTCACTTGGGACGGACATCCGGCGAGAGTGTGGCAGACACCCGCGGCACGCAGGCTATGCCGGCCCGCGCCGGTCGAGCCGCCGGCAGGCGGCCACATCGACGCGGGCGGGGTGCAGCACGCGGATACTCCAGCCGAGGCCGTCGGGCACGATCAGCACCGCCGGCTTGTGGGAGCGTCCGGCGGAGCGCGGGTCGAAGTAAACCGAGCCGACGTTCATGCCCAGATACCAGGCGACCGTGCTCTGGTAGCCGAG
>JAJZID010000165.1 GCA_021810705.1 Actinomycetes bacterium | reverse complement strand
CGTCACCGACACTCCCGTCGCCGACGCCCCCGCCTGAGCGGGCAGAGCTGCACGGGGAGCGTGGTCCGGCCGGAGCGAGCCGACTGCCACCGGTCGCATCTCGTCGCCTGACCCGATCGCGCCGGCGCCACCGGTGGTACCATACGCGTATGGAGAAGACGACGCTGTATCTGCCGGATGACCTCAGGGCTATGGTCAAGCGGACGGCCGCGGAGCGCGGGGTATCGGAGGCGGAGATAATCCGCGAGTCGATTCGCCTGTCGGTCGGTGGTGTCCGGCCGCGTGCTCGTGGTGCTCTGTACGCGAGCGGGCGACCGATCGCCCGCGCCGCCGAGGAGCTGCTCGCCGGCTTCGGGGAACGCTGAGCAGGGTGCGGGCCGTCATCGCGGACACCAGCGCCCTACTGGCGTTCTTCGATGCGTCCGAACCCGACCACAAGGCTGTCTCAGAGGTACTCTCCGCGGCCGATACTTTGGTTGTTTCGCCGTACGTGGTTGCTGAGCTCGACTACCTCGTTGCCACCCGGCACGGCGTGGACAATGAGCTGGCGGTACTCGACGAGCTCGCCAGCGGAGCCTGGCAGTTGGCAGCGTTCGACGAACAGGAGCTCCGGCGCGCCCGCGGGGTCATCGCCAGCTACAGGGACCAGGAGATTGGCTTGGCGGATGCGTCGATCGTGGTGCTGGCCGAGCGCTACCGGACGCGCAGGATCGCCAGCCTGGACCGCCGCCACTTCGACGTGCTCAAGCCCATCGACGGCGGCTACTTCGAGGTGCTGCCGTTGGCGCGCTGACGAGGTTGCGTGAGTGACCACGGCGGCCCAAGCCGCTGCATGGTTACGCGACAGTCCCGCACAGCGGGGATTCGTGGAGTGCCGATCGCGGCCAGGCGCAGTCCTATGGCGTGTCGCTGCCGATCTTCGGCGTCGGCCTTTACGGCGACACGGGATTCAACAGCAACGTCAACATCAAGTATCACACCGCCAGCAGCAGTAGCCAGTATGTTTGCGGCACCACATACATGCCGTACGTGCCGATCCTCTACGAGAGCTGACGTTGTAAGCGATGGCGACCGCCCGCACAAGGAGGATCGGCCGGTCAAAGCTCAGCTGGGCACGCTTGGTGGTGATCGCCTGTAGCACGGCGATCGCTGCGACAGGATGCGCCTCGACGATAGTCGGCCTGAACGGGACCCTCGGCGCTGGGGTTGCAGGAGCAGTGCAGGTTTTGCCTGGGCAAGCTGGGACCACCACCGTGTGGATCGTGAATCACTCTGGGAGCAGAGTGATTTTCCGAAGCGCCCGCCTGATGAGGCTGCCGGGATACCGGCTGCCGCGCTTTGCGGGCGCGTGGCTTGAACCAACCCCGAGGATCGTTGGCGTCGGGCGAGGCTGGCCGCCCCAATCGACCAGCGCGGGGCGTGTGGTGGAGTATCAGGGGGCTCCTGTTACGCGGTTTGCCGGGTTTGTGCTGCAGCCGGGTCAGACCACCCGGGTTCTCTATGGCATGGTCGATGAGCACCTGGGCCACTACGCCGCGCGTGGCATTGTCGTCACGGTCAGCGCAGCACGGGGCCAGACAGCCACGGTTGACGCGCTCGGCGCAGGTGCTATCTGCGTGGTCAAGAGCCTGAAGAACATGTGCGACTCGTTCACCCTCGCGTTTCGCCCGCCAGGCTGAGGCTGGGACGCGGTACGCGCAGCGGCTGCTGATCTGACGCCGGCTCGAATCCTGTTGGCTGCCCAAGGCCGCACGGGACCGGCCTGAAGGTGGCTGCGGCGCAGGGCCCATTCGAACGCGGCGGCAATTGCCTGATGCCGCTGCGGACCGTGGACCACCAGCTTTTCCGCTAGCGTCCGGGCCTATGGCGACCAAGATCATCCTGCTGCCCGGTGACGGGATCGGCCCCGAGATAACCGCCCCGACGCTCGAGCTGCTGAGCGCCGTTGGCACCAGCTTCGACTACGAGGAGCACGCCTTTGGCGGCGCGGCGATCGACGCGCACGGCACCGCGCTCACCGATCAGACGCTGGCCGCCTGCCGCGCCGCGGACGCGGTGCTGCTGGCTGCCGTCGGCGGCCCGAAATGGGACACCACCGATCCTTCCCGGCCACGCCCGGAGCAGGGCCTGCTCGGCCTGCGCAAGGGCCTTGGGCTCTACGCGAACCTGCGGCCCGTGCGGCCGCTCGAGGCGCTCTATGACTCAAGCCCGCTCAAGCGCGAGGTGATCCAGGGCACCGACCTGCTGGTCGTCAGAGAGCTCACGGGCGGGATCTACTTCGGTGAGAAGACGCGCAGCGCCGAGAGTGCCTCTGACCTCTGCGCCTACAGCCGTGTCGAGATCGAGCGCATCGCGCGCGTGGCCTTCCGCGCAGCGCGCCGCAAGGTCTCAAGCGTCGACAAGGCAAACGTGCTTGAGACCAGCAGGCTGTGGCGTGAGGTGGTGCGCGAGCTGCACGCCGCTGAGTTCGCACACGTGGAGCTCGAGCACGTGCTGGTCGACAACGCCGCCATGCAGCTCATCTCAAACCCGGCCGACTTCGACGTGATCGTCACCGAGAACATGTTCGGGGACATCCTGAGCGACGAGGCGGCGACGCTCACCGGCTCGATCGGCATGCTGCCCAGCGCCTCGCTCGGGGACGCGGGCAGCCCCGGCGTGTTTGAGCCGGTGCACGGCTCGGCGCCTGACATCGCGGGCCTCGGGGTCGCAAATCCGCTGGCGATGTTCCTCTCCGCGGCGCTGATGCTGCGTCACGGGCTTGGCCTGGAGGCGGAGGCGGCGGCGATAGAATCGGCGGTTGACGGTGCGCTCGCGGATGGCCTGCGCACACGGGATCTGGGCGGCAGCGCCAGCACGCGCGAGGCCACCCAGGCAGTTCTCTCCAACCTCTAAGGAGCATCACGTGGATCAGGCGGACCTCATCTGGCACAACGGAGAACTGGTCGCCTGGGAGGACGCGAAGGTACACGTGCTCTCCCACGGGCTGCACTACGGGACCGGCGTGTTTGAGGGCGTGCGTGCCTACGAGACCGCCGACGGCAGCGCGATCTTCCGTCACTCAGAGCACCTTGACCGGCTCAGGCGCTCGGCCGAGCTCTACTACATGCCGCTGCCCTACAGCTCAGAGCAGCTGCGCCAGGCAACCCACGAGCTGCTGATCGCAAACAACCTGCGCGAGTGCTACGTGCGCCCGATCGCGTTCCGGGGCTACGGCGTCATGGGCCTGTACCCGCTGGAGGCGCCGGTCGAGGTCTCGATCGCCGCCTGGCCCTGGGGCGCCTACCTGGGCGAGGACTCCAAGGAGGTCGGGATCCGCGCCAAGGTCGCGAGCTGGCGACGGATGAACGGTGACTCGTTCATCCCCGAATCCAAGGCGTGCGGCCAGTACCTGAACAGCATCCTCGCCAAGATCGAGGCGACCAAGGCCGGCTACGAGGAGGCGATCCTGCTTGACCAGCGCGGCTTTGTCGGCGAGGGCAGCGGTGAGAACCTGTTCCTGGTCAAGGACGGCGTGCTGCACACCCCAAGCCTGTCCGGCGGCATCCTTGAAGGGATCACACGCAACTCGGTGATCACGATCGCGCGCGACCTCGGCTACACGGTGCTCGAGCGCGACATCACCCGCACCGAGCTCTACGTCGCCGACGAGCTCTTTGCCACCGGCACCGCCGCCGAGATCGCGGCGATCCGCGAGGTCGACGGCCATGCCGTGGGCGCCGGCCACCGCGGCCCGGTCACCGCCGAGCTCCAGCGCGTGTTCGACGACGCGATCCGCGGGCGCGAGTCGCGCTACGCCCACTGGCTGGACCACGTCGAAGTTCCGGCGCGCGCCAGCTGAGATGGCCAGGATCGAGCTCTACGACACCACCCTGCGTGACGGCATGCAGGGTGAGGGTATGTCTCTGACCGCGCACGAGAAGGTGCGCGTCGCACACCTGCTCGACGAGCTCGGCATCGACCTGATCGAGGCTGGTTTTCCGAGCTCAAACCCCAAGGAGCTCGAGCTCTTCGAGCTGCTCGCCGACGAGCACTTCGAGCACGCCCAGATCGCCGCCTTCGGCATGACCCGCAGGCGCGACACAGATGCGCGTGATGACCCGGCGCTGCAGGTGCTGGCCGACTGCTTCGCGCCGGTCTGCACGATCGTCGGGAAAACCTGGAGCCTGCACCTGGACAAGGTCGTGAAGGCCAGCCGCGACGAGAACCTGCGGATGATCGCCGAGTCGATCGCGTTCCTGGTGGCCGCAGGCAAGCGCGTGATCTACGACGCCGAGCACTTCTTCGACGGCTTCTCAGACGATCGCGAGTACGCGCTGGCGTGCCTGCGGGCGGCGGCAAGCGCCGGCGCCGAGACGATCACCTGCTGTGACACCAACGGCGGCACCCTGCCTGACCAGATCGAGGCGGCGATGGCGGCCGTGGTGTCAGAGCTTGCGCCGACGGGCGTGCGCATCGGGATCCACTGCCACGACGACGCGGGCTGCGCCGTGGCCGGCTCGCTGGCTGCGGTCAGCGCCGGCGCCACACAGGTGCAGGGCACCCAGAATGGCTACGGCGAGCGCTGCGGCAACGCGAATCTGACAACCCTGATCCCCAACCTGCAGCTCAAGGCCGGGCACGAGTGCGTCAGCGAGGCGCAGCTGCACGCGCTCAGCGCCAGCGCGCACTTCCTCGATGAGCTCTTGAACTTCACCCCCAACCCCAACCAGCCCTACGTCGGTCGCAACGCCTTTGCGCACAAGGGCGGGATGCACGTCGCCGGCGTCAGCGCCGACCCCAGCACGTTTGAGCACATCGACCCGGCGCTCGTCGGTAACGACCGGGCGGTTCTGGTCTCAGAGCTCTCCGGCAAGGGCACGATCCACGCACGCGCGGCTGCGGCGGGGATCGAGCTCGACGACGCTGCCGCCGCCCGGCTGATCGAGAGCGTCAAGGAGCGCGAGCACGAGGGCTACCACTACGAGGCCGCCGACGGCTCCTTCGAGCTTTTGATGCGCCGCGAGAGCGGCGAGTACACGCCGCTGTTCACGCTCGAGTCCTGGCGGGTGACGGCCGAGAAGCGCGCCGACGGGCGCGTCGAGACCGAGGCGACGATCAAGCTGTGGGTCGACGGCGAGCGCTACCTGCACACCGCCGAGGGCAACGGGCCCGTGAGCGCGCTTGACCGCGCGCTGCGCGGCGCGCTTGAGCGCGTCTACCCGCAGCTCGACACCGTCAAGCTGGTGAACTTCAAGGTGCGCATCCTCGACGGCTCAAAGGCCAGCGACGCGATCACGCGGGTGCTGCTTGACTCCTCCGACGGCGAGCGGGAGTGGGGTGCGATCGGGGTCTCCGACAACGTGATCGAGGCCTCCTGG
>JAJZID010000007.1 GCA_021810705.1 Actinomycetes bacterium | reverse complement strand
CGGCGTCAAGGGACCCCCATCGAATCCGCGCGAAGGGCGCATGTTGGCGGGACGGTCGAGATACCTCTGTCGTGCTGGTTGCAGGACCGGCGGCGGCTCAGCTTGGCCCGACTACGGTCCAACCGAGAGTGCGGGCCGCATCGGCCATGCGGTCGTCGTAGGTGACGATCTGTCGCACGGACGCGCCGAGTTGGCGTGCGCAGGCGAGGTGGATCGCGTCGAGCGAGCGCAGCTCTGGCGGTTCCAGGCGACCGGCTTCGTTCAGAACGCGATCGTTGACTCGCAGAAGCTGGATGCGTCGCAGGACCTGCTCTCCACGTGCTAGCGCCTCGGGTCCGCTGGACAGCAGCGCTCGCGCGACCTCTGTGCGAGCCAGTGCGCTGCTCACCAGCGGTTGGCGGCGTGAGAGGTAACGTCGAAGTGCTGATGACTCGGGTTCTCGGATTGCCAGCTTGACGATCGCCGAGGAGTCAAGATAAGTCAGCCGTTGATCAGCGCTCATCGCGCCGTAGCCGTGCCAGCACCGAGGACGGTGGCTCCGAGCCTGCGGGTGACGGCAGCGGATCAGGCAGATCCGAGAGGTCACCCTCGGCTTCTTGGAGATCGCCTGAGGCCCTCAGTCGGTCGAGTGGATCTTCTGGCAACGGCCCCAGCATCGCAACGGGGCGGCCGCGATCGGTGATCTCGATACTTTCGCCACTCTCAACCAGCCGCAGGAGCTCGCTAGCTCGCTGCCGTAGCTCCCGAACACCAACACTAGTCATGTGCTATTAGTAGCACAACACTCGGCGTGCAGCAACTGGCTGCCCACGACCGCCCCCTCCGCGCAAGGCAGGTTCCGTGCCGGTGAGCGCGGGTGCTCGTGCGGTAAAGCATGCAGGTCGTGGCAGTCAGTTTCGCCAATCGCGGGTCACGTGTTGCTCGGCTACACGTCAAGCTGTTGATCTGACCCGTCTGCACGCCCGGACGCAGAATCGCCCAGTGGTCGACCGTGGTCCACTCGTCCTTGAACCAATCGGCGTCGACGAAGGTTCCCTCCAAGCGAAAACCGACGCGTTCAAGCAGACGGCGAACCGGCTCGTTGCGGTGGTCGATCGTCGCAATCACGCGATGCGCCGCCTTCTCTGTGAACAAGTACTCGAGCACCACCGTGATCAGGTCCAGTGAGCACAACGGTGGCGATCCCACGCCCCCAAGAATGTAGGCGTTCACGGGGTGTCGTGAGGTTGGGCAGGGTTCCTGCTTGGCGTGTGGAATCGTGCGGTGATGCGGCGGAGCGAGGCTGAAGCGATCGCGCTAGCGGGCGGGGCTCAGGCGAGGGATCTGGTGCTTGGGTTGCTTGAGCAGGTCACGTTGATGCGCGCGGAGATCGATGAGCTCAAGCGCCAGGCTGGTCGTAGCTCGGCCAACAGCAGCATGCCGCCTGGTTCTGATCCGCCGAAGTCCCGGGCGGAGCGTCGCGCTTTGGCACGCCAGGCGTATAAGCGGTCGATGCGTTCTTCTGGTGCTCAGCCTGGGCATGAGGGCAGGGCCCGTGAGATGGTCGCGCCCGAGCGGGTTGATCGGCGTGTGGAGCATTTGCCTGAGGCGTGTGAGTGTGGGCATTGCTTTGATGGCAGCGAGGAGCGGGTCGGTGATCCGGTCTGCCATCAGCAGTACGAGCTGCCGGTGATCGTGCCGTTGATCTTTGAGCACGCGAGGGTCAGGTTGTGCTGTCCGGCGTGTGGAGGGGCAACGCTTGCGAGCTTGTCGCCGGGCGATCGTTCGGGGTTCGGGCCGCGAATCGACGCGCATATCGCGATGCTCGCTGGCGTGTTTCGCCTGTCGCGTGAACAGGTACGCCAGGTTCTGGTTGAGATCTTCGCGATCCCAGCGTCGAAGGGATCGGTCGATAGCGCGATCATGCGAATGAGCCGGGTGCTCGCCGATCCATGGAGCGAGCTGCGTCATGCCGTTCAACAGGCCCAGGTCGTTCACGCTGATGAAACATCCTGGCGGTTGAAGGGAGCGACCCAGTGGCTGTGGGTCGCAGCCAGTTCGCTGGCGGCGTGTTTTCGGATCGACGCGCACCGCTCCCGACAAGCGGCCAAAGAGCTGTTGGGCGAGGAGTTCGCCGGGTTTCTGGTCTCAGACCGTTATGCGGCCTATCACTTCCTTGATGTCCTTCAGCAACAGTTGTGCTGGTGTCATGCAGTACGCCAGTTCCAAGAGATCGCTGAGCGGCCGGGCGTGACCGGCCAGCGTGGCCGGCGGCTCGTGGTCCTCGCCAAGCAGGTCCTCGGCGCCCATCGCGAGTTTCTCGCCGAGAACCATGACGCGGCTTGGTTGACTGAGACCTTGACGCCGTTGCGAACCGAGATCCACGACATCTTGACGGCCTCCAGCAACGGCCGGCATGTCCGCAGCGCCAACTTCGCCGCAGGGTTGTTGGAGGAGTACGACGCGCTATGGACCTTCTGTGACGTTCCCGACCTTCACATCGAGCCGACGAACAACGCGGCCGAGCGAGCGGTTCGTCACGCTGTGTTGGCTCGCCGGATCCAGGGCGGCACCCAATCACAAGCAGGGAACCGCTGGATCGAGCGAATCCAAACGGTCCGTGAAACATGCCGGCTTCAGCACCGGCCGGTACTCGCATATCTGATCGCGGCCGCAGCAGCGGCTCATCAGAGCCAGCCAGTCCCGTCGCTCGTCCCGATCTAATTCACGCAGGGATCCCGCTCATCACGCCGACACCCCCTGAACGGCTACGTATCCAGAGCGGTACGTTTCCGATCGAGGTCGTACCGATCACATCGTTGGTCGGTCAGTTCCTGCGCGAGCAGGGCGCCGGCGACGTCGCCGAGGACCTCGAAGCGTTCGAGAAGACGCTCCTGCACTACCGCCGCACGTTCGTTGAGAAGCTCTTCGCGCTGCATGGCAAGGTCGCCCGCGTCGTTCAAGAGGACGTACCCCTGGGTCGCGACGCGCGCCACTACTCCGACCTGCACGCCCTCGCTGAACAGCACGAGGTTCGCGCAATGCTCGCCTCGCCCGAATACACCAGTATCCGCGAGGACTATGACACGACCAGCCGCAAGTTCTTCCCCAAGAGCTACCGTCCACCCGCCGAGCTCTCCTTCCGCGACAGCCCAGCGCTGTTCCCCGAGCCGGCGCTTCGCGACCGGCTCGCAGACGACTACGAACAACAGTGCCGACTGCTCTTCTTCGCTGGCTACCCCCGGTTCGACGACGTGCTCGCCCGCTTCGCTGAGATCCGCCACCTCCTATGAGCCCCGCCTGGATGGCACCGTAAGCCCCACCCTCGTCATAGACACGCCGAGTCCGCGGTTCCGTCGGCTCCGGCCCGGGCGTGAACGACCGACCGACCGAAACTTGCATGGTGACGCGCCCGATGCTCTCTACCCCGTCGCATATAGTCCGGCCGATGCCCCAGACTTCTGTCGCCGAGGCGCTGGCGGCCTTCGTTGCCGAGCGTGCCTGGGACCAGTTCCACACGCCGGAGAACCTCGCCAAGAGCATCAGCATCGAAGCGGGAGAGCTGTTGGAGTGCTTCCAGTGGAACACCAACGCGGATGCCGGCCGCGTGCAAGAGGAGCTGGCGGACGTCTTGACGTATTGCCATCTGCTGGCGGCGAAGCTGGGGCTTGATCCCGAAATGATCGTGCTCGAGAAGCTCGAGAGGACCAGACAGAAGTACCCGCCAGACAAAGCGCGAGGCGTCAGTACCAAGCATGACCAGCTTTCGGATTGAGCAGCTGACACTCGACGCCGCGGCGCTCACGGCGTGGGCGGAGTCCGACGCCAAGCACCGCAACTGGCCGATCGTCTACACGCTGAACGGCGAGGACGCGATCTACATCGGGGAGTCCGTCAACGCTGTCGGCAGGCTCCGGCAGCACCTTGAGTCGCCGCTGAAGAGAGAGCTCTCGTCAGTCCGGGTCGTGGTCGATGACCACTTCAACAAGTCCGCCTGCCTGGACCTCGAATCGCACCTGATCCGCCTCGTTGCCGGGGACGGCAAATTCCAACTGATCAACCGAAACGTCGGCATCACCGACGCCAATTACTACCGGCGCGGTCAGTACCGGCAGGCGTTCAGTGAAGTCTTCGAACAACTGCGCGCGCTCGGCGTGCTGAGTCGTCCGGTCAAGGAGATCGAGGCCTCCGACCTCTTCAAGCTCTCGCCGTTCAAAGCGCTCACACCGGACCAGGCCATTGCAGTTGAGGACATCCTCGACGGGCTGTTCACCGATATCGCGATGGGCGTCCGAAGCCGCATGCTGATCGAAGGCGAACCGGGGACCGGAAAGACCGTCGTCGCCATCTACCTCACCAAGGTTCTGAGTGACGTTCGATCTGGCGAAATGCTGGATGAACCCGACGAGGACATGGTCCTGTCCAAGTTCTTCACGCGAGGATATTCGGACATGCTCGACGAGTTCAGGATCGGCCTCGTGGTTCCACAGCAGTCCCTGCGCGAGTCGATTCGCGGCGTCTTCACAAAGACACCGGGACTCGACAGGTCGATGGTCCTCAGCCCATTCGATGTCGGCCTGTCTGAGCACCACTTCGACCTGCTCATCGTCGACGAGGCGCACAGACTCAACCAGCGTGCCAACCAGTCCTCGGGCGTGAACAACAAGCGGTTCGCCGACATCAACCTGAAGCTGTTCGGCGAGGATGACAAGTCGCGGACTCAGATCGATTGGATCAACGCCATGAGTGACAGTCAGATCTTCCTCGTAGACGAAGCGCAGAGCGTCCGGCCGGCCGATGTCTCAAAGGAGACGCTCGCCAGCCTCGCCCAGACGATCCCGGAGTGGCGGCGCTACCCGCTTACCTCGCAAATGCGGGTCCGGGCCGGGGATGATTATGTCGGCTACGTTCGTCGCGTCATCAGCACGGATCCGCCCGCCCCCAGGTCCTTTGACGGGTACGAGATCTGGATGTTCGACAACCTCGGCGACATGCTCGAGGCGCTCCGAGATCGCGACCGCGAGCACGGGTTGGGCCGCGCGTTGGCCGGCTACGCGTGGCCTTGGAAAAGCAAGAAGGACAAGCGCGCCTTCGACATCGAGTTGGACGGCCAGCGCCTCCGCTGGAACAGCACGGAGCGGGATTGGGTGAACTCACCGCGCGCCGCAGATGAGGTTGGCTCGATCCACACGATTCAGGGCTACGACCTCAATTACGCCGGCGTGATCATCGGCAACGATCTTCGCTATGACCCCCAAGCCGGACGGATCTATTTCGATCGCGACAGCTACTTCGACACCAAGGGCAAGGAGAACAACGCGTCGCGTGGCATCACCTACACCGACGCCGACCTCCTGAAGTTCGTCGAGAACATCTACGCGGTATTGATGACCCGCGGGATGCGTGGAACGTTCGTATACGCCTGCGATCCGCCGCTGCGCGACTACCTTCGCAGGTTCCTACCGCACGACCTCGGTCGTCGTGCAGCGGCATCAACAGCTCACCCAACCGATACGGTTCGCGCGTGCCCGACCCTGACGGACTGAAGCCGGGGCCTCGCGACCATTTGATAACGCGCGCGCTTGAGCGTCTGCTTGAACAGCTGGGCGCCGAGTTTCGCGATGAGGTTCCGCTCGATCCAGCTGAAGGTCCAGAGCGCCTCGCCCGCCACGCGATGGCCGAGATCGCGCGTCAACTGGCCGCCGACGGCGCAGGCGCCGACGCACAGGCTATGAGGGTCAACGACCTGCTCCGAGGAATCGTCCCTGACGCCGGCGATTGGGCAAGGTCAGAGGTAGTCACGCCAGCGACGGTCCTCTCAGGGATCAGAGCGCGCTCGGCACTGGGTCAGCCAATCGAGCCGCCGCCGTTGCCGGCTACGCCGTTCAGCCAGAGCGACCTGCTCGTCAACGCCGAGGGTCAGCCGAACATCGGAGCGGAGTTGAAGGCCGAGCTCGCAACCGCTGATGCGGTCGACCTGATCTGCGCGTTTGTGATCTGGACCGGCGTTCGCCACCTGCGGGACGCGCTTGCGGGCGTGATCGCGCGAGGTGGTCGTGTTCGTGTGATCACCACCACCTACATGGGCGCAACCGAAAAGCGCGCTGTCGATGAGCTGGTCGCCCTTGGTGCAGAGTTACGCGTCGCACTGGACGCGCGGACGACCAAGCTCCACGCCAAGGCATGGCTGCTTGAGCGAGAGAGCGGACTCTCGACCGCCTTCGTGGGCTCCTCGAATCTCTCGCACACCGCCCTGTTCGACGGCCTGGAGTGGAACGTCCGTCTGTCATCGATGGACGCATACCACGTCATCGATCGCGTGCGGATGATGTTCGAAAGTCATTGGGCGTCGGAGCACTTCGAGCGCTACGACCCTGAGGTGAATGGAGAGGAGCTTGAGCGCGCGCTCGCCGAACACGACCGACGGTCGCTGGGGGAATCGTCGACGATCTCGTTTGCAAACCTGGACGTGCGACCGTACCCGCACCAACAGCGGATGCTTGATGCCCTGCGGGTCGAACGCGACCGCCATGACCGCCACCGTAACCTGGTCGTCGCCGCCACGGGAACAGGGAAGACGGTCGTTGCTGCGCTCGACTACGCCCAGCTTGTGGACGAGCACGGCGATCAGTCGTTGCTGTTCGTCGCCCATCGCAGGGAGATCCTCGATCAGTCACTGCGCACCTACCGAGCCGTGCTCAGGCGTGGCGACTTCGGCGAAATTCATGGCGGCGGCCGGGTGGCGACGGGCCGGCACGTGTTCGCAATGATTCAGTCGCTCCAAGAGACGCGGATCAACGAGATTGCACCGGATGCGTTCGACGTGGTTGTCATCGACGAGTTCCACCACGCGGCCGCGGACAGCTACGACCGGCTACTCAACCAGCTCAAACCACGTGAGCTGCTCGGACTAACCGCGACGCCGGAACGCTTGGATGGTCGCGATGTCACAGAGTGGTTTGACCGCCGCATCGCGGTCGAGCTGCGACTCTGGGAAGCGATTGATCAGGGCTTCCTCGTCCCGTTCCAGTATTTCGGCGTTGCGGACGGAACCAATCTCAGTCGGCTGACCTGGAGACGAGGTGGCTACGCGCCCGAGGAGCTGAGCAACCTTCTGACCGGTGACGACATTCGCGTCGCGAAGCTACTGGAAGCGATCCAGCGGATAGTTCTGGATCCAGGGCGAATGCGCGCTCTGGGATTCTGCGTGTCCAAGGAGCACGCCCGCTACATGGCCAGTAGGTTCAGCCAGGCTGGGCTGCCGAGCATCGCCCTGACCGGCGACGACACACCAGCTGTCCGCGACCAGGGCCTTACCGATCTCAGGGCCGGCAAGCTTCGGTGTGTGTTCTCGGTCGAGGTTCTTGGTGAGGGGGTCGACGTGCCCGACGTCGATACCGTGCTGCTGCTGCGACCAACGGCGTCGGCAACGGTGTTCACCCAGCAACTCGGCCGCGGCCTTCGTCGCGCGCGAGCCAAGAGCAGCCTCACCGTTATCGACCTGATCGGCCAGCAACATCGCGAATTCCGGTTCGAGGATCGGCTGAGAGCCATCATCGACGCTCGACGAGGCAAGATCCAGAAACAGGTCCAAGACCAGTTCCCGTTCCTCCCGGCCGGATGCACAGTCGACCTCGACCGCCAGAGCCGTGAGATCATCCTCGAGAACCTCAAGTCGGTTGTGCGTCGCTCGCGCTGGTCAACACTCGTCGATGATCTCAAGCGTGAGGAGCCCGGTATCCGGCTCGCCAACTTCCTCATCAAGCACGACCATCGCCTCGAGGACGTTTACAAGGGTGGCCGTTCTTGGACACTGCTCAAGCAGGACGCGCGTCATCCAGTGGGCGGCCCGGCTGATCCCGCATTCGGGCGCCAGACCCTGCGCGCCCTTGGCCGCATGACTCACGTGGATGATCCTGAGCGCATCAGTTTCTACGCGTCCATCTTGAGCGATACGGCACCGCCGACGGTGATGTCACTCGATCCGCGTCAGCGAAGGCTCGTCACCATGCTTGCCTGGAACCTGGGGTCAGGCAGCAGCGAGTTCGCTTCGCTCGACGATTTCCTCCGCGCCCTCTGGCTCGAGCGAGACACCAGGCTCGAGCTGACCGAGCTGCTGGAATACCTCGACCTGGAGTCGCGCACGCCTGCGCGTCCATCGCAGCTTGCAGCCGACGTCCCGCTCGCTCTCCACGCTCGATACACCCGCTCCGACGTGCTGGCGGCGCTCGCCATCGGTGAGGGCATCAAGGCTCCGCCGTCTCGCGAGGGTCTGACGTCGACATCCGACGGCCGGTATGACGCGTTCTTTGTGGATCTGCAGAAGGCTGAGCGGGATTACTCGCCAACCACGATGTACCGCGACTATGCGATCAACCGCGAGCTATTCCATTGGGAATCGCAATCGACGCAAACGCCAGAGCAGCCGCGGGTCCGAAGATGGATTGAGCACGAACAGCGCGGCGGAACCATTCTGCTCTTCGTTCGTGAGAGACGACGCGCCGAGCTTGGCACGCAGCCCTTCACCTTCCTCGGGCCGGTCACGTATGTCGAGCATCGAGGCGAACGCCCCGTCGCATTCACCTGGAGGCTGCTGGAGCCGATGCCCGAGGAGCTGTTCGAAGTCGCCAGAAGCGTCGCCGCGGCCTAGGGCTCTGCACCCGTACTCAGCCTGTTGGCTTGGTGACGGGTGTTGTCGATGCGACGCGACCTGTCACCCCATGGTCGGTGCTTCCGCATGATCGTCTCGCCGTCGCCGGCGACACGTCGACACTGTCGCGGGTACGCGCGACACCACGACCGGCGAGATGCTTGCTCAAGTGCCGAGGAACACGTGCTCCTCATGCCACCCGAGCCGGCGCGGGTCGGGCAACTGCCGTTGGTCGTCAGGAAGACGAATCCGACGCCCGTCGAGCTCGTAGTAGACCCGGCCGTTGGCGTACTCCTCACGCAGGCGACCGCTCACCGCGAACCTCATGTCGGCCCGCACGGTGACGTAGCCAAGGTCGAAGAGCCGGTGGAGGTCGCGTCGGAGCGGAAGCCCGTTCGATACCTGATGCTCGCCGCCGTCGGCCCACGGCTGGATGTGAGCTGCGTCGATCACCGGCAGCGAGTGCTCGGTCGTGACCGCGCATTGGTTGCCGTACGCCTCGAGCACCGCCAGACGAAAGCTCGACTGGCCGAGCCTCGGGATCACTACGATCGGCTTGCCCGAACGACGCGCGTCTACAGCGTCACCGACCCACGGAGCTGCGGTCGATTGCGCCGCGGCTCGATCAAGGCACTCGTTCCAGATTCGAGAGCCCTCACCGCTCGCGAGATCCTCCACCCTGCCTCGCACGATGTTTGGCGACCAGTCCGCCGGGATCGCCACCCATTCGTCGGGCGCGAAGAAGACGGGCTCTGTGACGGCGATGCAGCCGATGACCCGGTTGCGCCCCTCCTGACGGCGTGCCGTGGCGCTGAGCCGATCAAGGCGAGCCAACAGCTCATGCTCATCCCGCGTTCCGTTCGCGGTCCCGAACACGTCCCACGCGCGCCACACTGGCAGACGCGCGAAGCGAGCGAACAGCCCGAAGCCGCCGATCGCGTTGTGCTGGCGCTTGAGCTTAAAGAAGAACGGTGACCCCGGCTGAACCGCCCGAAAGCTCGTGCCCCCGGGTGTCCAGAAGTTCACCTCTCTGATCTCCGGGCGCCCCCTCAGGAAGAGATACCAGTCATAGTCGGTAGGCGCCACCCAGCCAAGCATGCTCGGATCCTCTCTGATTCATCTGCGTAGAACAACCATGGATCCTGTTGGCCGACTCCGGAATCGCCTCGTCGTCGCCAAAGCTCAAGCGCGCCAAATCAGGCTGTTGATGTGAAAGCGATCATCCGCTTCGCAGCACGGCTGCCACATCAGAGGCCTTGCGGAATAGGCGTGCAGGTCGACTTGGAGCGGCGCGGAAGCCGTGATGCTCGTAGAAGTTTCGTGCGGATTCGTCGATCGCGTCCACGACAATGAGCCTCCCGCCGGCGATCTCGATTGCGTCTGTGGCCCGGGTGAGTGCGTCGAGCAGCAGGCTCGCGCCCAATCCCTGTCCATGGAGGCTCCGGTCAAGCGCGAGCCGCGCGAGCAGGATCGCTGGGATGCTGTGCGGCGCGCCGTGGCTGAGCTTTGAGGGCAGCTCGTCGCGGCGCGCCTCATGCGGGCAGAGGCTGAAATAGCCGACGACCACGTTGTTCTCTGACCAAACGTAGGTGCGGGCGGTTCCCATCGCGTCGGCCGTCAGCGCCGAGCCTGCAAGCCAATGATCAAGCGTCTCATCGCCGCAGGCGAACCCAGCTAAGTCATGACGGGCCGCGATCCGCTCCGAAAGGTACACCGCCGCCACGCGAGCGCGAACTCAGGGCCGTCGGAAGCGCGGCTGCTGTCGCTCACGGCGAGCGACAGCAGCCAGCTCGGGCATCGGCTGCACCGGCTCATCGAGACTCTCGAGCAGCCGGTCGAAATAGTCGCTGGGAACGAGCGTATAGGCGTGTTCGGCGATCACCCGCTCGGCCTTCTCCGCTGCGGCAGCGACCATGAAGCCACTCAACGAAGTGCGCTCGAGCGTGCTTGCATACCGGATACGCTCGGCGCTGCCTGGGTCGATCCTAGCCTCGATTCGTTCCGTACGAGAGGACATGCCGGACATTGTACGGGTTCTCACAGTCAGACGCCAGTCGACCAGTAATTGCCGCGACGGAGCGTCGTCGGTACGGTGCAGGCGCGACGGGTGCGGTCTGACGGCGAGCGAGCATCGCCGCGGACCGCGGAGTTGGAGACGCGCCCCTTGGGGGTCAAGCAGCGCGGGTGCGATGATCTCTCCGATGGTGGATTTCAGGGGAGCGGACGGCTGGCTCTACAGGCTTGCGGGCAGACGCGTCCAAAGACTCGCCCCACCCGAACCGCCGACTGCCGGCGCGATACTGGAGCGAGCACGCTCGCTGGCCAACAAGAACGCCAACGCGGCGGATCTTCAGGTACGGCGCATCCGACGTGGCCCAAAGCGTTCCTACGCCGAGGATTACGACCCGTGGGAGCGCCTGTATGACTGCGAGTTCCTCATCGGAGCTCTTTAGAGGTTCCGAAGCGCGGTCCGGGTGGCTGAGAACGTCCCTGGAATCGCGCCGCAAGTGATCCTCCTGATCAAGCGATTCGACGACTCGCTCCCTGCCCTGCGCAAGATGAGGAATGTTCTCGAACACGCCGACGAGTACGGGGTGGACGCTCACCACTTCAACAGAAGGAAAGCCAGCCACCCCGACGTTCACCGCCAGCAAGTACAGGTGATGAGCTGGGACGAGGACTCGATGACGTGGCTCGGAGCAACCGTCAACTACGATTACGCGCTAGAAGCCGTCGCTGAGTGCTACGAAGGGCTCAAGAACATCCTCGAGTCCTGGCATCCAACGATCCCGCCCCCCTGAGCACCCCAGCATCTTCGCCAACGGGTCGGCGCCAAGCCTCGCCACGCGGTCGTCCGCGGCGCTCAGCACACCGGCTGGCGGTGGCTCGTCGCTTACCCCAACCGCGCAATCGCATTCGCCATCGCGATCATCGCGCATCCGGCTTCTGCTTTGGCGACAACACGCGCTTCGCCACGCCTCCGGCCCAGAAGCACAAATGCTGACCAGAGTGGTAGCCCCAAGTGGTAGCCCCGGCCGCTCCGGTTCGTCGCTAGTGTCCACAAGAAACAGAAAAGGCCCGGAAATCCGGACCTTTTCTTAGTAGCGGGGGCAGGATTCGAACCTGCGACCTTCGGGTTATGAGCCCGACGAGCTACCAGACTGCTCCACCCCGCGGCGGAACTGATATTGATAGCAGATGGCGGCCTGCCTGCCGGGGTTTCGAAGAAGGCCCCAAGCCCAGTGGCGCCGGACGGAGGTCGAGTTCACGCGACCTGAGTCCACCGCCAAGCGCGCCGCCAGCCACCAGCACCCCGAGTGCCAGGCCACAGCTCGGCAGCCTGAGCGTACAAACGAGACAAACTGACACAGATACGTTACAACTGAGTCTTGTTTGGACACGGCCCGATGACGCATCCTACGGGCATGCATCCCAGCGATCGTCGACAGCTCGCTGAACGCCGGATGCTGGCGCTGTTGGAGGACAGCGGGCTACCGCTGCCAGACGAGGTGCAACATGGGACCGATTGCGTTCGCTTCCTCTGGCTTGATCGACGAGTGGCTGTGGTCGTTGAGCTCGACGAAGAGTTCGAGGCCGCCGACGCCAACGGCGTCAACACGCGGGAGGGCATCACGGCGTGAAGTGAACCGCGCCGCCCGTCCGCACCTCTCCCCCCAAGGCTGGTCAGCAGCCGCCGCCAGAGGCGGCGGCTGCCCCGCCGGCCGCGTCCGCCTGGACGCTCGGCGGCAGCACAGCGTGGCAGTAGCGGTATTGCTCGTGGAAGCCGAGGCTGCGGTAGAGCGCGATCCCAGGGGCGTTGGCGCCGAACACCTGAAGGTAGGTCAGAGGCGCTGCGTGCTGTGCGAGCATGCCGCGCACAAGCCATTTGCCGACCCCTCGGCGACGCCATTCGGGCGCCACCGCGATGCAGTAGAGGCCGACGATGCCATCGAGCTCGACGCTGATCCCCACCGCACGCCCGGGCGCGTGGGCAAAGCGCGCGCTCCCGGCCATCTTCTGAAACACGGTCTGCACGTGCGCGTCGGCATCGGGACGCGGGTCGCAGTGCGTCCACGTCTTGACCCACTCAGGTGTGAGCGAGTCGGTCACCGTCAGCGCGAGGCTCTCCCCACCGGCGAGCTCGGCGAACCCTGAACCCAATGGCGCCACGCTGTCCGCCCCGGCGCCAATCTGCGCGGTGTCGCCGGTCATGACAACCACAGGCTGTTGAACCACCCAGCCGCGCGCTCCCATCTCGCCGAGCAGCAGGGCGTGGCTCGAGAGCGGACTCACCTGCACCCCACAGGCGATCCCGTGCGCGCTGGCAAAGGCGGTGGCCGCGGCCAGGCCGCGCTCGTAGGCCTCAGGCGAGAGCGAGCGCGCCGGCGTCAGCGCATGGTTTGAACGTCCGCGCCCTTCGAGCCCAGGGGTCGCGCGCAGAGCCCAACCTTCTGGGGTGATCTCGAGGACCTCAGCCGGCCAGGCGTGCAGGCAGTGCTCTTCCACCGCTTCGACCAGGTCGAGGCCGGTTGGGGCAGAACCGACCGTCACCGCTGGCTCGTCCGCAACACGGCGTCCAGCAGGCCCGGGAAAGATGCCTCAAGCGCCTGCACCTGCAAGCGGTTGAGACGGCACTTGCCGTCGGCGCGCTGCGCGACCACACCCGCCTCCCGCAGCACACGGAAGTGGTGCGAGCAGGTTGACTTGGCGACCGAGACCTCGAGGCTGTTGCAGCTGTGCTCGGCACCGTCAGCAAGCTGGGAGACGATACTCAGCCGCACCGGATCGCTGAGCGCGTGAAGCACGGCCGGCAGGCTGAGAGGTGCCGAGGAGCCGACCTCTGTCAGCTCGGCCACCGCGACGCTCACGATTCGCCCATCCCGGACGTCTCATCATGCGCAGGCCGCATATGACAATCATAGTACGACGAGCGTCGAACGGTGCGCTATAGTTCGATGCTCGTCGTACTAAACGCGCAGTGGTGAGCACACCAATTTGGCGGTCGTGCTCAAAGCGCGGAGCCGCTCCTGGGCCGTGGTGGGCCGGGAGGGCAGCTATCGCACGGGCCGGAGAGGGTCTGAAAACGCGCCGAAAACGGAGAACGATCGATGACCGAGACCCTGAAGTCAAAAGCCACGCCGCATCTGACCGCAACGCTGATCCTCGCCTGCCTGGCCCAGTTCATGGTGGTGTTGGACGTCTCGGTTGTCAACGTCGCGCTGCCTTCGATGAAGCATGCGCTGGACTTCTCCGAGTCCGGGCTGCAATGGGTCGTCAACGCCTACACCGTGACCTTTGCCGGGTTCCTGCTGCTCGGCGGGCGGGCAGCCGACCTGTTGGGCCGCCGCAAGGTGTTCGTTGCGGGGCTCGTCCTGTTTGCGCTCTCGTCGCTGGCGGGCGGTCTTGCGGACACCCGCTCGATGCTGATCGCCGCGCGGCTCGTGCAGGGCCTGGGCGGCGCCATCGTGGCGCCGGCTTCACTTTCGATTCTCACCAGCACCTTCACCGAGCCCAAGGAGCGTCACCGCGCCGTTGGCCTGTGGGGCGCGATGGGAGGCGCGGGAGGCGCAGCGGGCGTGCTGGCGGGAGGCGTTATCACCGACCTGCTGGACTGGCGCTGGATCCTCTTCATCAACCTGCCGATCGGCCTGGCCACCGCGTACTTCTCGCTGCGCATGCTGGCCGAGGGACGCAATGAAAACGCCATGCGCAACTTCGACCTCGGTGGCGCGCTGACCGCAACACTTGGCCTCTCGGCGCTCGTCTACGGGATCGTTCTGACGAACACGTCCGGCTGGGGTAACCCCACGACGATCGTTGCGATCGCCACCGGGCTCGGCCTGCTTGCCCTGTTCCTGCTGATCGAGGGCCGCTTCGCCAAGGCACCGCTGATGCCCCTGCGCCTGTTCCGCTCGCGACAGCTGTCGGCGGCAAACCTGGTCATCGGGCTGGTCGGTGCTTCCACGTTTGCGATGTGGTTCTTCCTGTCTCTCTACCTGCAGGAGGTGCTCGGCTACTCACCGATCAAGACCGGTCTGGTGTTCCTGCCCATGACGCTTGCGATCGTCGTCGGCTCGACGATCGCCTCGCGGATCACGATGCGCTTCGGCGCCAAGCGGCTTTTGCTGATCGGCATGACGGTCCTGGCCGTTGGCATGTTCTCGCTGAGCGACATCGGCGTGCGGGCCAACTACCTGGGTGAGCTGCTGATTCCGGGTCTGCTGACCTCCTTTGCGATGCCCTTCGCCTTCATACCCGGCACGATCACCGCCACCTCCGGGGTTGCGCCACACGAGGCCGGGCTGGCCTCAGCGGTCGCCAACACGGCACGGCTGTTCGGCGGCGCCCTTGGGCTGGCGATCCTCGCGACGATCGCGACGTCACGCTCGACGGCGCTGCTGCACCACCCAACGGCAACCACGCACGTCGCCGCGGCGGCACTCGTCGGCGGCTTCAAGCTCGCCTTCGTGGTCGCCGGCGGAATCGCCGCAGCTGGAATCCTCGTCTCGCTGTTCGGCATGCCGGCCACGCAGCACAGCGAGGCGCTCACGCCGCAGACGCTCGCGATGGCGGAGATCTAAGCGACCGAAACACGAGTTAGACGAAAATGCGTGGCATGGCACGCATTTTCGTCACTCGCGAGCTCCCCGGGCCAGCGCTCGCGCACCTGCTGGGAAGTCACGACACTACCGTCTGGCCGGGGCAGCTTCCCCCCAGCTACGAGCAGCTGCGCGAGTATTCAGCAGAGGCCGACGCCCTGCTGACCCTGCTCACCGACCGGGTGGACGCGCAGCTCATTGCGGGTGCGCCGAGGCTGCGGGTGGTCGCCAATTACGCCGTTGGCTACGACAACATCGACGTGGCGGCCGCCGCCGCCCGCGGGATCCAGGTTGGCAACACGCCCGACGCGCTGACCGACGCTACCGCAGACCTGACCTTCGCGCTGCTGATGGCGGCGGCCCGCCGGATCACCGAGGCGGCCGCGTTCGCGCGCAGCGGGCAGTGGCAGACCTGGGAGCCAGCCGGCTTCCTGGGCGCAGACGTGCATGGCGCGACACTCGGGATCATCGGGCTCGGTCGGATCGGACAGGCGGTTGCACGGCGCGCCGCCGGCTTCGGGATGGAGGTCCTGACCACAGAGACCCGCGACCAGCACAACCTCGAGCATCTGCTCAAAAGATCTGACTTCGTCTCGATCCACCTGCCGTTGACTGACGGCACGCGCAAGCTGATCGGCGCGCGCGCGTTGGCCCTGATGAAGCCCACCGCGATTCTCGTCAACACCGCGCGCGGCGCGATCGTCGACCGCGACGCGCTTGCCAAGGCGCTGCACACCGGCCAGCTCGCCGGCGCAGCCCTGGACGTCACAGACCCGGAGCCGCTTGCCGCAGACGATCCCTTGTGGAGCGCACCGAACCTGCTGGTCGTCCCGCACATAGGCTCTGCCACCTGGTCGGCGCGTGAGCGCATGACCGAGATGGCGGTTGAGAACGTCCTGGCGGGGCTGGCGGGCACGCCGCTCCCTTACCCGGTCGCTGCCTGAGCCGGCCGCAGGCCATGCGGATCGCCGTAGTCGACATCGGCACCAACACCACCAGGCTCTACGTGGCGGAGGTGACCGGCGGTCGCCTCACAGGAGAGCTTGCACGCGAAAGCCGCGTGACGCGCCTCGGCGCCGGGGTCGATGCCAGCGGCCGACTCGAAGAGGCCGCACTCGAGCGTGAGTTCACGGTGCTCGACGAGTTTCACACGCTGATCGATGAGCACGGCCATGACCGCGCCGTCGCGGTGATGACCAGCGCGGTCCGAGATGCGGCAAACGGCCACGAGTTCGCCCGTGAGGTGTCAGACCACTACGGCCTGGAGGCGCATGTGCTATCCGGCGAGGAGGAGGCGCAGCTCACCTACCGTGGCGCCACCGACGAGCTCGATCCCGATCCTGACGAGCGGGGCACGCTCGTGTTCGACATCGGTGGCGGCTCCACCGAGCTCGTGATCGGCCACGGCCCAGAGCCAGACTTTCACGTCTCAACGCAGATCGGCGTCGTACGCCAGGCCGAGCGCCACATCGACACCGACCCACCAACCCCACAGCAGCTGCAGGCGGTCGCAGACGATGCCAGGGCGGTGCTCGAGCAGGCGGTCCCCGACGCACTCCGGACCCGCCCCGGACGGGCCATCGGGGTGGCGGGCACACCAACCTCACTGGCGGCTATCGCCCAGCGTCTTGAGCCCTACGACCCGTCGCGCGTGCACGGCTACAGGCTCAGCGCCGGCGAGCGCGACGCGATCCTCGCCAGCCTGGCGGCGATGCCGCTTCGAGAGCGCAAGCGGGTGCCCGGGCTGCACCCCGATCGAGCGCTCGCGATTCTCCCCGGAATCGTGATCCTCACAGAGATCATGCGGCTGTTCGCGCTCGACGAGATCGAGGCCTCCGAGCACGACATCCTGCGCGGCGCGGCGCTTCACTATGCGACCAGCTGAAAGGCCACGCTCCTGCCGGGGGTCCCGCTGGACCCCCGGCAGGCCAAAGGTTTTCGCCGGGCCGCCCGTCACGGGCGTAGACTCCGCGAGGTCGGTTTCACCGGATCGAGGTATCACGTGCCCGGGGCACCCCCAGCGAAGCGACATCCGTACGATCAGTGGTCACCTGACACCCGTGCGCTCGATTTGGTGGGGGACAAGTGGACGCTGCTGATCGTGCGCGACCTGACTACGGGGCCGCGGCGGTTCGTGGAACTTCAGAGAGTGCTGCCCGGCATCTCAACCGAGCAGCTGCGCTCGCGCCTGAACCGTATGGTCGCCGACGGCCTGCTGACCCGAACCCGCTACCGCGAGGTACCGCCGCGCGTCGACTACGAGCTCACACCACGCTCGAGCGAGCTGCTGCCCGTGCTTGCGCAGCTCGCGGTCTGGGGCCTTGAGTGGGCCTGGAGCGAGCCGCGCGACCAGGAGCGCGTCGACATCGGCGCGATTCTGCGCCTGCTTCCGGCGCTGGTCGACGCCCGCGAGCACCCGGGGGTCGTGGAATGCGTCGTCACCGACGGCGCCAGGGACGGCGGGGCCTTCCACGCAACGCTGACGCTGACCGTCGCAGGCTGCACCATGCAGGAGCGACCGGCCATCGCCCCGACCGCCCGCATCTCCGGCGACAAAGATGCCTGGGTCGCCGCCCTGTCGCCTGGCGGCAGCCCAAGCGCGCTGCGCGTAGGCGGTGAGCGGACCCTCGCCGAACACCTGCTCGAGGCGCTGAGAGCCCACGGCCGCGCGGCGCCCGCGAGCGTGCCATAGGCAGAGGCAGACGCCAACACCGAAAGGTGAGTACCCGGGGCGGGGATCGAACCCGCAGCTCCCTCGCGGGAAGCGGTTTTTAAGACCGCCGACTTTGCCAATTTGTCTACCCGGGCCAGGCTGGCTGGAGCCTGATCTTACGGGACCCATGACCTGCGGCCCCGTGCATGCTTGCCCCACAAAGTGGACATCAAGGGATCACATGACCGACACCCAACCGCAACTTCCCCGCTGCTAGGTTGTTGCAATGGGTCTGGAGACTGAAATGGACGTTTCTGCGCTCAGATACACGCGGGCGGTCGGCGGCACGCACGTCCGCTCACCGCTGCTCCGACTGCAGTCAGACGAGCGGCTGGTAACCCTCACGCGCCGCGGCAACCAGGCGGCCTTCGAGGTGCTCGTCGGGCGCTACCAAACGCGTCTGCTCTCGTTCTGCAGGCACATGCTGGGCTCACGCGAGGACGCGGAGGATGTGCTGCAGGATGTGTTGACCGCCTCCTACAGCGCCATGCTCGCCGACGATCGCGCGATCGCTGTGCGCCCCTGGCTCTACCGAATCGCTCGCAACCGCTGCCTGAACCACCTGCGGCGCGCACGCGCCGTGGGCGTGGATTCGATGGACGTCCACTTCGCCGAACACGGCGCGACCACAGCCGATAAGGCACATGAGCGCGAGGAGTTCCGCGAGCTGCTCGAGGACATCCGTGACCTGCCCGAGACGCAGCGCACGGCCCTGGTGCTGCGCGAGATGGAGGCGCTCTCCTACGAGCAGATCGCCGTGGCGATGGAGACCACGATCCCCAGCGTGAAGTCGCTGCTGGTCCGCGCGCGGGTTTCGTTGACCGAGGCCGCCGAGGCCCGGCTGCTGAGCTGCGACCAGGTGCGTGAAGAGCTCGTGGAGGAGGCGGAAGGCCTCCGCGCCAAGCGCGGCGCAGCCGTCAGACGCCACGTGAAGCATTGCGATCGCTGCCGGGTGTTCCAGCGCGAGCTGCGCCGAACGGACCGCGTGCTTGCGGCGCTGGCGCCGGTCGGACTTTTGACACTGGCACGAAAGCTGTTCTTCGCCCACGCGCTCACCCACTCCGCCGGCTCGGCCGGCGCCGGCGTCGCTGGCGCCAGTGGCGTGGCGGGGGGCGTCGGTGGTGCCTCCGCCGGACTGCTCACAGCCGGCGCTGGCGCCGCCGCGACCAAGGCGGCAGCAGGCCTGGCAGCCGCAGCACTGCTCACCGTCGGCACGGTGGCCGTCAGCCAGGGGGTTCACACCCACCCGAGCGGCCCGAGCCCCAAGGTGCTCGTCGCGCGCGCGCTTGACAGTGGCTTGCGCGGCGCGCTCGGCGGTGGCGGCGCGTCCATCGGAATTGCCGGCGCCATCCCAGCCCTGCCAACGCTGCCCCCCGCGACCGCGCTGGAGCGCTCCGCACGCCAGCTCGGCAGCGGCGTCGGCGCCATCACCGGCACCCCGGCCGCCCGACTGGCTGGCGCTCCGAGCGCGACAGCCCGTCAGCGCGACGCCCGACACCAGCGCCCGGCGTCGCACAGGTAGCATTCGAGAGAACCTGGCCGCAGCCAGCCGAGCGCGGCTTCAGTTGTCGGACAAGCCCGTCCTGCCGACGGTGGATTTGCTCGACGAGTCAGTCGACGAGCCGCCATCGGCGGAGCCCTTGCTCGCAGTATCCGTGGCGCTGCCTCCTGACTGACCGGAACTCTCGCCGACGCCACCGGTAGAGCCTGAACCGACCGCCGAGCTGTTGACGCGACCGGATGTCCCGGCGCTCGTCAGCGTTGAGCTATCCGTGCTGCCGACCATGGCTCCAGCCTGGTTCAGCGCAGCCGTCGGGCTCGAGCGCGCGCCGGTCGCCGAATCTGAGCCGGCGGATGGGGCTGACTGGCTGCCATCCGCAGACCTGAGGCTGCCGGTGGCAGTCGCGCCACCGTCGGCTGAACCGGGCCCGCGAGCGCCACCACGTCCGGTCACGGCACGCTCTGCGCTGTCACCCAACCCAGCGCGGCGCGCGGCCGACTCGAGCAGGTCAGAACCCGGCACGGTCACGCCAGAGTCCTCCAGCTCGTGCATTGCGAGCTCCGGCTCGGCCCCGGCCAGCAGAGCCAGTGACCCGGCGCCACCCACCGCCCCACGCGCGGACGGCAGCCCGAGACCACCGCCCGAGAGCGAGCTCGCGGGGACCCCGTCAGGACTGGTCGTCAAACCAGGGCTGGCCAGAGGGCGGGCGACACCGCTTGCAAGCGGGTTGTGACCAACCAGATGGGGTAGCGCCAGGGTGCCTGCCGCACCGGCCGCCAGCAGCACGGCACCGCCGCGCAGGAGATTGCTCGCGCCGCGCTGGCTCAGCAGAGTCTGCGTGAAGCTCGAGCCGTTGGCGCGTATGAGCGCGCGCGTGAGCCGTTCGGCAGGACCGAGGCGGGGTCGCAGCAGCCAGGCGAGCAGCGGGAGTGGCATGACCGCGCTGAACGCCATGCGCACGGAGTCGCGCGCACGGTACACCAGCTGACGCACCGCGCCTTCGCTGACCCCAAGCTCAGCGGCGATCTCACGCCGAGACCGCCGGCCAAACTCGGTCGCGATCAGCGCTTCGCGCTGGCGCTCAGGCAGGGACGCAATCTCGGCAAGCACCTCGCGTGCAAGGTCACGGTTGGCGAGCTGCTCGTCAACCACCTCGCCGCCCGCCAGCTCCTCTTCCAATGGCTCAGCCCCTGGCTGGCGCCGTGCCTGCGTGATGACGGCGTGGCGCACGATCTGATGCAGCCACGCACGCGGGTGGCGCACCTGCACCCCGCCGCACATCGCCTTCCAGGCGCTCAGCAGCGCATCCTGAACCGCGTCCTCAGCGTTGTCCTGCGCCCCAGCCCTGACGGCAGCGCGGATCAGCTCCGCCCGGTGGCGGTCAGCCAGCACCGCGAACGCCCGCTCCTCACCAGCGCCGACGAGCGCACAGAGGCGCTCGTCGGTCTGACTGCCGAGAATCAGGCCATAAAGCAGTCTCTCACGCTTCATCTCGGACCCTCGGCCGAGGATAGGGCAGGATCGTTGACCGTTCAGTTATCGCCGCCCCCAGCCAGGTTCGTCGTTGTGGGCACCGTCGCGGTGCTCGTCGTCGACTGCTCGGTGCCTGTCTGCGACGTGGCCTGGCCGTCACCAGAGGACTGGCCGTCACCAGAGGGCTGGGTGTCGGCGCTCTGGAAGCTGTCTGGGCTGTCGACACTGTCGTTCTGCACGCCCTGCTGGTCGGTTTGATCCCCAGCCGCTTGCTGGCTCTGATCGCCCGAGGAGCCCACCAGCGTGTAGGTTCCGCCAGCGCCGGTGGTCGCGGTCAGCTCGACCTCCTGACCGACGGTGAACAGCGAGATGCTCAGCGTGCTCGGTACAGAGACCGTGATCGAACCGCTCGTCGTGCTGTTGTCGGTAGCCGAGATCGTGATCGTGTTGGTGGCTTGATCGACGCCCAGCACGATCCCCTCCAGGTTGACGTTCGTGGCCTGCGCGGTCTGGGTGACGCCGGCGGCCGCGACCGAGCCGTGATCATCAACGCTGGCCGAAACCGTGTCCACAGACCCGACCGACGGCACCGCGCCGGCCGCGGATGCGATCCCGTCTCTGCGACTGCCACGGTGCACGAGCATCGATACGCCAGGGGCGGAGAGCACAAAGCTGTCGGTGTGCCGATCGACGAACGTGACAACACCGCGCATGCGCACGTGGGCGCTGCGCCGGAAGGCGTCCGTTCGCACCCGCTCGAGCGCATAGGTGCCGTTGCGCAGACGGCGGATGGCCACCGTAACCGTGCTTGCCAGCGCCGGCCTGTGGGCAGCATGGATCGCGTAGAGCTCGCCGCGTGCGTCCACAACGACGAACGAATGTGCGCGCCGGTTCTCGTGCACGACGGTGCCACGCACGATCTGCGCGCGGGCGTGCGCACGCACGCCCCCGGCCGCCGCCACGCCGGCCAAGCCAAAGCCGGCGGCGCCTGCCGCCACGCTGAGCGTCAGGCCGCGAGCGAGTGAACGTGAGTTGGGTCTGGGGAACATCGCTTCTCCTTCAGTTGGCCGCTTTCATCGCGTTAGACGTGCGTCCAGACGAAAGGTCACGCGACGACTCAACGAACATACGAGCGCTGTCTGGGCCGGCGCGTGGGCGGCGCCACAGCCGTCCGGGGAAGCGAGCGAGAGCGCGCCGCCCTCTCCCGCTGCCTACCATGGCCCCAACATGGAGATCGACTTCGACCACTTCATGCACGTGGACATGCGCGTCGGTCGCGTCATTGCCGTTGACGCCTTTCCCGAGGCGCGCAAGCCCGCCTGGAAGCTGACGCTCGACTTCGGCCCGCAGATCGGGATCAAGCGCTCGTCGGCCCAGATCACCAGCTACACGCGTGACGAGCTGCTGGGCACGCTGGTCGTTGCCGTCGTCAACTTTCCGCCGCGCCAGATCGGGCCGTTCATGTCGGAGGTGCTGGTGCTCGGCGCGCTTGACCCACAGCTGGGCGTGGTTCTGCTGCGGCCCGACCAGGAGGCGGTGGTGGGCTCGCGGATCGGTTGAGCCGCGAGCCATGCGCGTGCGGCCTAAAACGTGTCGAACAACTCGGTTGAGGTGCTCGGCACCACCCTTCTCGGGTGTCTGAGCGGTCATGCCGCAAGCGGCCGAGGGTCGTTCCCACTTCGTCCAGGCTCGCTTCAGCGTCGCTGGGGCGGCGGCCAGAGCGCGCCTGCCGTGGGCGTTGATGTGCCGGGCATCTGCCTGACGCTCCCGGGCCGGAGCATGGTGGTTCTCAGCCCAGCGACCGGGCGGCCTGGCGGCGGTTGGTTGAGCCCTTCCGCTTCCGGCTGAGGGCTCTGGCGAGCTTGCGCTGTTTGCGCAGCCCGCCGGTCAGCGCCCGCGCCGGGTCGGCCCGCAGCACCTCCTGCCCGTCCGGCGTGCCCGCGAGGGCGAGAGTGCTGAGAGTCCGCGCTCGACACCGACCCACGGGCCGGGAGCGGCCCCATGGCGGCATGCGCGTGCAGGTCGTGGGGCTCGCTCAGCCTCAGCCAAATCGCCCTCCTGCTCCGTCAACCCGACCGCGGCCAGTCGTTCGACACGCTCTAAACGCGGTGGCTCTCGCCGGGCGCGAGCACAACCACGCGCGAGTCTGTGGCCGACTCCACGTCCACCTTGAACGCCTCGGCGTCGGTCTCGATCGGCGGGAAGGTGTTGTAGTGACAGGGGATCACTGTCCTGGCCCCCACCAGCTCGCAGGCGTAGACGGCGTCGTGACGGTCCATCGTGTAATGCCCGCCGATGCACATCAGCGCATAGTCGATCGGGGTGCCTCGGCCGACCAGTTTCAGGTCGGAGAACAGGCCGGTGTCGCCCAGGTGATAGACGACCGTGTCCTTGAAGTTGACCAGCAGACCGGCGGGCGTGCTCTGCGTGCCCTTGGGCGTCGTGGATGTGTGCCAGGCCGGCACCATCTTCACCCAGCCCCAATCGAAGCTGACGGTGCCACCGATGTTGATGTCGAGCGCGTTGACGCCGTCCTCCTGGCCGAACTCACCGGCCAGCTCGACGATCGCCAGCACCGGCGCACCGGTCCGCCGGGCGATCGGCACAACGTCGGCGATGTGGTCGCCGTGGCCGTGGGTCACCAGGATCGTGGTCGGGTTGAGGCTCTCGGCGGCCACGACCGCCTTGGGGTTGCCGGTCAAGAACGGGTCGATCAGCACCGACGTCTGGCCATCCACCAGTTCAAAGGTTGCATGCCCGTGAAAACGGATCTCCATCGCGTCTAGTCCTCCGGTTCGTGTGTCTCTGGGAAGGCATCCTCACCCGCAGCGTCATGCCCCAGCTCCCGGGCCAGCTCAAGCCCGACGGCGACGCCGACGAGCATCGTCAGCCGCGTCTCCTCGGCAAACAGCGTCCGGACGGCCGTCAGCCGCGTCTCGACGTCGGCGTTACCGGCAGCGTCCCTGACCGCAGCCTCGTGCGCAGCGTCAAACCAGCCCCCCTCGTGCAGCGCGCTGACAAGCACACGCTCGAGTCCGGGTGCCACGCTCGCAACAAGCGCCTGTGCGTCAGCGAGCCGTCCTGGCTGGCTGAGCGCGGCTATCGCCGCCTCCAGCTGTACCTGCGAGAAGCTCACGTGAATAGCAGCTTGGCAGATCAGTGGTGGATCCGTGTGAGCAGCCAGCCCAGCAGCAGGCCGGCCGCGACTCCGACGCCGGCCGCCACCCAGCTGGCGCTCGGTGCGGCAAGCGGCATCAGTGCCACCACCGCTGCAAGCACCCCGGTCCCGAGCAGGTCGCCCTCGTACTCCCGCCGGCGCAGGCGCAGGCTGATGTCCGGGACCGCCCACGCGGTCAGCAGCGCGAGCGCCGCGCCATTGCCCCCCATGTAGAGCCCGGTGCCAACCTGGCCTGCCAGGGCCAGCCCGCCCGCACCACCGGCCAGCACCAGCGCCAACACGACCACAGGTCCGTGCCGTCGCTCAAGCAGCCAGCCGTAGACGGCGATTACCAGCAGCGCAAGGACCGCGTAACCGGTGTTGTCATAGATGAACGGCGCAGTCAGCACGCGCCACCAGCGGTCGCCGGCTGGACCCAGAACGACCAGGTTGCCGGTGGCGACCAGGCTCGTGCGCCACAGCAACGCGCCGATCACACCCAGCGAGACAAACAGGGCGGTCGCATAGGGATGTGACTCGTGCCTGATCCCGGGGATCTCGCCACGACGCAGCCGCGGCAGCGACGGCGCCAACTGACGGTGACGGTGACGGCCCGCGATCTGTCCGTGGCGGTCCAGCTTCGGTGCCCGCTTGCGCAGCCGCGTGCCGCAATACGGGCACTCCGTGATGTAGGGGCTGACCTCTGACCCGCAGTTCTTGCAGACCACAAACAGGGGCGGGCCACCGGTACTCATAACCTCAAGTGTAAGCAGCCGACGGCCCACCTCAAGCAACCGCCGCAGCGCCAAGCGAGGGGTGGCGGCACCATGACCATAGCCGGCTCTAGACTCGCCTGAAACACGTTCCACGAACCCCTCCGAAGGCGGACCAAATGCCACTTGGATATCAGGACAAGATCTACATTCTGGCCTTCGACCATCGCGGCTCCTTCCAGAAGAAGATGTTCGGGATCGAAGGCGATCCAAGCCCCGAACAGGTCGACCGGATCGCGGATGCCAAGCGCCTGATCTTCGAGGGCATGCTCGAGGCTGTCCGTCTTGGCGCCGAGGCGAGCGCAACGGGCGTACTGGTGGACGAGCAGTTCGGTTCGGACATTCCCGAGCGCGCGCGCGAGCACGGGCTCGCGCTGGCGATGCCGGTCGAAAAGTCAGGCCAGGACGAGTTCGACTTCGAATACGGCGAGGACTTCGCCGCTCACATCGAGCGCTTCAACCCAGGCTTCTCGAAGGTGCTGGTGCGCTACAACCCCGACGATCCGGACACCGCCATGAACGCGCGCCAGCTCGAGCGGCTCAAGCGGCTCGCCGACTGGCTGCACGCACACGACCGCAGGTTCCTGTTCGAGCTGCTGGTCCCCGCGACCGAATCGCAGCTGCAGAGCGTTGCTGGCAGCGGTGAGCGTTACGACACCGAGCTGCGGCCTCAGTTGATGCGGCGCGCGATCGCCGACATCCAGAACTTCGGGATCGAGGTTGACATCTGGAAGATCGAAGGCGTGGATGAGCGCGCCGACGCCGAGATGCTTGCCACCCAGGCTCGCAGCGGCCCGGGACGCGAGGGCGTCACCTGCGTCCTGCTCGGCCGCGGCGCCACCACCGAGAAGGTCGAGCACTGGCTCGCCCAGGCGGCACCGGTCGAGGGCTTCATCGGCTTCGCGATCGGACGCTCCATCTGGTGGGACGCCCTGGCAGGCTTCCTCGGCGGCACCCTGCCGCGCCCCGACGCCGCCGCGCAGATCGCTTCAAACTACATGCACTTCGTGCAGGTCTACGAGCGCAACCTCGTCGCCTGAGGCACGCTGGCCGCTCCGCGCTAGCGTGTAGCCCCCATGCCGGCAATGAAGATGCGCCAGAGCCTTGACCAGCTCGAGCAGGAGTTCCGCAGGCACACCCAGCTGGCGGCAAAGCAGCGCGCCGCGCTCGAACGCAGGGCGGCTGTCCGCTCGCGTCAGCGCTGGCGCGAGCGCGAGCGCCGACGCAGCTCACTGCGGTTCTACCTGCTCACCGCGTCGCTGGCTCTGACAGCCCTGATCGTGACCGTGGCCATGTTCGCCACGCTCTACCTGCTGCTCGCCTGAACCACCGGGCCGATACCCAATATTCGTAACTTAGGCTGCGGTCCTTGGTGCGTGGATGTTGACCACCTCCGGGGACTCACAGAGGATTTCCGCGTGGGCTTCGGCGCGGACGAGGTCAAGCGTTCTTGTAGGAAAGCCCGGGCAGGCCGGGGCGCTGCGGCGCAGGACGCGCAGGCTGCGCGTGAACCGCAATCGGTCTGGGTGAACATCGGCTGAGAGGGCGCAATCGTGAAGCAGCCGGTGGATCGCTCGTGGGTGCGCAGCTATCCGTGGGCCTCTTGGTTGACACCGTCTGGTCGTTTGGAGCGCGGCTGCTCGACCCAATCCTCGACGCTGATGCCCATCTCGGCCTGGCCCTCCATGCGGCCGAGGACGCCGCGGTTGGCCGGTGAGCGTGCCGCCCGAACGATCGCCGGGCTTCAGGAAGCGCCGGAAGAGCAGCGCCATCGGCGCGATCATGATTTGATCGGCGACTAACTTGCCGGCGGTGCACTGCCAGCCGATCAGCACGGCGAGGATGATCCCCAGCTGGACCACGAGGTTGGTCGAGGCGAGCTGGAACGCCATCGCGGAGGTGAAGTCGGCGCTGCGGCGCAAGCGGGATCGTGCTGACGCGACCGAGGCGTAGGAGCAGGAGGATGATGCGACCCCCAGGCCGGAGGCGATCGCGAGCGTCCTCGGCAAGTCGTCGGGCAGCAGCTCCCGCATCTGGCGCTTGCTGACAGCCGCCTGCACGGCAGCTGAGAGAGCGAAACCCAGGATCAGCGCCCGGAGGATCTCTCAGAACACCCCGACCGCGAACGCCAGTCCCCGACGAGCGAGATCACTGTTGTTGCGAGCGGCGGCCTGCGCATCGTTCAGGCACCCGGCTGGTCACCTGGTGTGACCTCTAGCGGCTGCGGGTGAAGCGGTGAACGGCTTCCAGCAGCTCGCGGCTCTTCTCGGCGGCGACCTCTTCGTCGCCGGACGCGAGC
>JAJZID010000164.1 GCA_021810705.1 Actinomycetes bacterium | reverse complement strand
TCCGAAGCGCACACGCGTTCAACTGCCAACAGAGAGGACGACGAGACCCACACCACCACGCCGCGCGCCCCGGCCAGTCCCCCCAAACGTCCAGATTCCAGTTGGCCGCAACGTTTGCAGACCGCAAAGGCGGACGCGAAGGCTCGAGGAGTGGAGCTAGCCGGAATCGAACCGGCGACCTCCTGGGTGCGATCCAGGCGGCACGAGCGCAGCGGACCTAGATACGCGGAGTCGAGGCGCCGAAAAAGGCTATTACCGTAGGGTCTGCGGCCAGTTTGCTACCCAAGTTGCTACCCAGCGGCACCTGCTACCCAATGGCAATTGGCTGCTACCCAATCCGGTGAGACTGTTACGATCACCGATATGGGTCAGGTCGAACAAGCGAATCTCGCAGTCCTAATTCGTGGCGGTGCCGGAGATCGGGTCTACTGGGATGCGTACTGGCGCTACCGGCCAGGACCCCACTCTCCGTGGAAGCAGACCAAGCGCCGGCTTGGCTTGGCTTGGCTTGAGCCTGATGGCACCGGCGGTTGGCGAAAGCGGCGGGGTCGATGCGCAGACGGTTGGCTCGATGAACGCGCTGCCAACGTTGCGGCAGTCGCGGTGATGGAGGCACAGGTGGAGCAGCTTGTCAGTGCGGCCGACGCGGAGGCTCGTGCGAGTGCAGCCGAGAAGACCGTGCGTGCGCTCGCGACTGAATGGCTGATCTGGCTTGAAGAGGTTTGGGGTGCGAAGCCGTCGACCGTGAAGGACTACCGGTTCCTTCTGCGCGAGCCAGGGATCCCTCACAAGCGTGGCGAGGGCGTAAGCGCTGGGCGCATCATGGCGGCTTTCGGAGACCGGCAAGCGGCGAGTGTCACCACGGCTGAGATCAGCGGTTTCCTCCGCTCTCTCGATAAGGAGGGTCTGACGGCGCGCAACGTCAACAAGCACCGAGAAGTACTTGCGTCGATGTTCAACTACGGAACCCGGGTGGACTCGCTGGGTCTCGTCGCCAATCCGGTCGACGGGACCGACAAGCGCCGTCAGCCGCCGCCTGTGGCGCTGGATTACTACGAGGTCGAGGAGGTCGAAAAGCTCGCTGCCGTGTGCGAGAGCGGGTCTCATCGGTCGCCACGGTCGATGAAGGACGAAGCGGAGATCGCGGCTCGGCGTCAAGAGGACTGCCGAGATGCTGACGCATTCCGGCTGCTCTTCTACACGGGAATCAGGTTGGGCGAGTTGCTCACGCTCCGCTGGGAGGACGTTCAGCTCGACGGCCGACTTCTCTTTGTACGGCGCGGTCTGTCTGCTGGTGAGGAGCGGTTGCCGAAGGGCGGGCGCTCGCGCGTCGTGCCTCTCCCGTCAGCTGCTGTCGCCACGCTCGAACGCCTCCGTGACCGTAAGGACTTCGTGCAGCCGGGTGACTACGTTCTCGCTAACCGCTTCGGTCGTCGCCTCGATCCGTCTGCGGTCCGGCGGCGTTACAAGCGAGCACGCAATGCGGCGGGGCTTCGACCCATCAAGCTTCACGGACTACGTCACGCCGCTGGCAGTCTGGTCGCTCGAACCTCAGACCCAGTCTTCGTCCGAGACTTCCTCGGCCACGCAAAGCTATCGACGACCGATCGGTACGTCAGCGCGAAGGCCCGGCCCGAGGAGCTCGAGCGGCTGGACAGGGCCTTCGCGGCGAGAGGCCAAAGAGGTAGCCAGCGGTCAACCAAGGAGGATGTCGGGGGTTCGAGCCCCTCACCGCCCACTCAAGAAAGCTCTGGAAATCGCTGATTAACTAGCCGCTTGGGTCTCATTTCGCAGTCCTCAGCCAGGTTTGGCTACCAACCTTGGCTACCAAACGGTCTCGCAATCGTCATAGGCCCACGGCCGGGGCTCCTTATGAGTGCGGCACACAGTCGTCCGTATCGAGGCTGGCCTTCCGTCGGCAAGCTCGTCGGGCTCTTAATCCCAAGGTTGCAGGTTCGATTCCTGCACGGCCCACTCACAAAAGCTCTGCTAATCCGGGGCTTTTCTTACGATAAGGGTTGGATGCCGGGTCGGCGGTGACAGTTTGAGTCCGGCGTTTGAGTCCGGTTCTGGGGCTTGGGCGTACTTTCTGCCGCCGGTCGGCCGGTGACGGCGCTCCCGACTGAGCCGCGAGCTGACGGGGCGGCGAGCCGGCCGGCGGCGACTGGTTGGGTAGCCAGTCGCCCGCGGTCGCGTTCGTGTTTTGTCGCTTGCGCCGGGGTGTGCTGCACCTGACCGCGCTCAGGACTGCTCTGTGATGAGACGATGTGATCGTGCGTGACGTCGAGCGTGAGAGCGCCGGGGAGTCCTGGCAGACCTATCGTGATCTTCTCAGTGCTTCTGGGCGTGGTCAGGCGTGGTCGCGCGCCGGCTTGTGGGCGGTTGACGTTCTTGCCGAGCGGCTCGATGAGCGGTGGCCGGCAGTGGCCTTGAAGAGGAGCCAGCGCGATCAGTGCGCGCTGCCCCTGCGCATCTCGCTGGTGCTGTTGGGCCACGACGTGCTCGCGCTGGCTGATGTCGTGGAGTGGGCGGCTCGGCTGCAGCTGATCGACGGGGTGCCCGGCTCAGCGGATGCGCGTAGGCCACTTGCGAGCGATGTGACGGAAGCGCGGATCCGTCACACCGACCTGCAGCTTCAGTTAGCGGGCGCGGCGGCGCGCCTTGGCTGGAGCTTCCGGCTCGAGCCTCTCGTTACGGGAGCGCGTAGGCCAGCCGACCTGGAGATCTCCACTGATCGTGGGCCGCTCGTTATCGAGGCGTTCGCGTTGGGCGAAGCCGACTATGATCGCCGCCGCCGCGACTTTCTCGACCGTGCCCTTCATCGCCTTCAGTCGCGCACCACAGCGCACCGTGTCTGGCTTGAGGGCGACCTCGGCGAGATCCTGGACGAGGCGACGGTGCGTGAACTTGAGCGGCGTATTCCCGTCGAGGCGCTCGCGGCGCGTGCTGGCCACAAGCCGGAGATCCGAGTCGGCTCGGCGAGCGTGAGGCTGGTCCGGATCGAGGACGACCGCGCACGGCTCAGCGCACGCGGGCGCCGACGTGACCTCTGGCCACGCATGGGCAGCGAGATCATCGAGAAGGCTGTCAAGCAGATGTCTGGCTCCGGCGCGCGATGGCTGCGCCTGGTCCCGCATAACTTCCTGTTCCTCGAGACCGCCTGGGCGCAGCTCCAGCTCGCCGACAAGCTCGGGGCGTTGGCAAACAACCTGAGCCGGCTGACGTACACGGGTGACTCAGGCGCTGCGGACACGCACCCAGCCGGCGTGGTCATCTCATCCGGTGCCGGCCTGGCTCACAGCACGGTGAAGGAGGAGACGGTGCAAAGCCAGTCCGGCGTCGCGCTCCGCCGCGCGATCAGCCCGCACCGCGCCCGCGAGACCTTCATCATCCCGCTTGAACCCAGCGCGTGGGAGGTGGCGGGCGCATGGCAGGCACTGGCCGACACCGAGGCCGACTGGCTGCCGTGGGCGCTCGCCCGCTTCGGCCTTCCAGACCTGGACGCGATCCTCGCCGACAACTGACCACCTTCGGTCGGTTCCATCCGCGACGTTCGCGTTCAGACATCGTGTCCCCAGGCTCAAGACCACGCCGGGTTCGCATCGTTGGTCTTCAACCGAGGCTTACCTTCGACGCCAGCGCTGAGACGTCGAGCCCAGCTACAAGCCTCGATCCGCGTTTCCGCCGCCAGGTGACGTGACAGCGCTCCTAACCGGCCTTGGAGCTGGCCGAGCGGCAAAGCGCCCCGATAGCGACGCCCCGGTAGTCGCCGTCACAGCGGGACCCGTTCAGGCCCCGGCGCTTCGCGTGGCCATGTCTTGAACCCGACCGCACTCGTTAGCCTCCTCCTGGTCACTTTGAATGCTTTACACGCAGGATGTCGGGGGTTCGAGCCCCTCACCGCCAATCTTCGAAATGCCTGGTGTTTCGTATGTGTGACGGATCAGCGTGACGGGTTGGCGCTCGGTCTACCGATATGGCTACCACCCATGGCTACCAAGCGCAGCGCAGACACGCTGCACGAGCACGGCGCGAGCGCCACCAGCACCTTGGGCACTGGCCAGGTCAAGCAACGGCATGGACCGGGGTCTGTCCTTGACCAAGGGGCCGATCGCAGATTGGTTGCAGGCGTCGTTGATCAGCTCACCCTCTCGGCGTCCAGGGTTCGGGGCGCCCTACGGATTCGACAGCTCGACACGGTCGGCGCTGCGTTGGCGTGGGTGATGCTCTGCGGCGGGAGGTTCACGCTCAACTCACAACACAAGTCGCTGTGGCCCGTGGCGCAGTCTCGCCCCATCGATGCCCGGGGAGATGAGGAACTCGTATGCGCGCGTCGAACCTCGGTATTGTTTGGTTGTGGGGCGATGTAGACGCTATTTCGGCGGACGCGATTTCTCGCTTCGGCTATGACGGCGACACGGTAGGCGTTTGGGCGGTTTGCGGTGCTACGAGACTTGAGCGCTTTGGATGACCGCGACCTTCTTGCGCTCGCGAAGACCGATCGGGACGCGTTTGCTGAGCTGTATCGAAGGCACGCTCCCGGTGTGCTCGCGTACTTCTCGCGTGCCCTTGGCCGCTCCGATCTCGCGTTGGATTTGACTGCCGAGACGTTTGCGGCGGCGTTGCTCGCTGTGCGGCGCTATCAACCTACCGCAGCTCCCGGCAAATCGTGGTTGTACACGATCGCCCACAACCGGCTGATCGATGCGGTGCGTCAAGGCAAGATCGAAGCGCGAGCGCGAGAGCAGCTCGGGATGCAGGCGCTCCGGCTAACCGACGACGGGGAGGCTATGATCGAGCAGCTAATCGCTCACATCGACGCGCGCTCCGTCCTCGAGCTCGTGGAAGAGTTGCCCGGCGAGCAGCGGGAAGCGATAAACGCGCGGTTCGTCAAGGATCAGGGTTACGGTGAGATCGCCGCGGAGCTGCATTGCAGCGAGCAGGTCGTGCGCAAGCGCGTTAGCCGCGGGCTGACAGCGTTACGGTTACGTATGGCGCGTCAGTCTGATGCACAACGGTGACCCACTCGAGCAGTTGCTCGACGAGCTGCTTGAAGCTCACGACCGTCTACAAAGCGGCGGCACCCCCGAAAGTGCGTCGAAAGCGACCCCCCGCCGCCTCGGGCGAACCGTCGTCGTTGTTTCCGCGATCACGCTGGTCATCTCAACGTCGGCTGTCGCGGGGATCCTCATTGTGACGCGTCGTTCTGCCCCGCTCGAGGGCGCTTTGCCTAAGCAATTATTGGGATCGCGTTACACGCTGACGGTGACGCCGAGTCTGCGAGCTGGTGATGTTGGTTGGTGCATATCGCTACTGGATATTCGGACGGGCACTTCAGTGCTGCCGACCCCATCTACCTGCGTTTCACAGGGGCACGATCCGCTGA
>JAJZID010000163.1 GCA_021810705.1 Actinomycetes bacterium | reverse complement strand
CACGGCCGCTTGCGTACTTGTCTACGGGCGGAGTGAGCCGCTATTACTGGGGGCCGCTTAGAGATCGCCCAAAGGAGCAGGGAGGAAGTGTCGTTCTTCGACGAGGCCGACGAGCCGCAGCCGGTTTCAGGCGACGCGCCCGGGCGCCAGCGTGGCGCCGCGCGCCCGACTGCGGCCAGGCGGCGGCCCCGCGGCGGCGGCCGTCCGCCCGGCGGTCGGCCCCCCGGCGGAAGGCCCCCCGGTGGACGGCCCCCGGAGGGACCCGGTCGACGCAGCGCCGGCAGACGGCCAACGGCGGGCAGTCACCACCGCCGCGAGATCCAGACTCGGCGGCTGGTGGCGAGCGTGGGCGTGGTCATCGTGGTGCTGGCCATGGCGCTCCTGATTCACAGCTGCGACAGCAGTCAGACGACCAGCGCCCTGAAGAACTACAACGCCAGCGTCTACAACCTGATCAACCAGTCCGACGCCACCGGCACGAGAGTCTTCCAGACGCTGACCGGGGGCAATCTCGCCACGCTGAACCTCGCGCCCGAGGTCACCCAGGCGCGCGCGCAGCTGCGCCAGGCGCAGCGACTGGGCGTGCCGAGCGGGATGGCGGACGCACAGGGCTCACTTGTGCAGGTGATGCAGCTGCGCGTCGCCGGGATTCACATGATCGCCGCACACGTGCAACAGGCGGCAAGCGTCAGCACCAGCCAGGACGCGGTCTACGACATCTCGATCGGCACCTCTGAGCTCTACAGCTCGGACGTGATCTACAAGGAGTTCGTGACAACCGCGATCGCCTCGGCGCTGCATGCGGACGGCATCGCTGTCGGCTCCGGCAGTGGCGAGCAGCCGATCAACCCAGGCCAGGTGGTGCCGGACCTCGGCTGGCTGGAGAGCACCTGGATCGCCACCAAGATCGGCGCCGACCTCTCGACACAGGCCGCCAACGCCAACAACGATCAGCCCGGCCTGCACGGCGACGCGCTCAACTACGTGACCGTGGACGGCACCCAGCTGGTTGCGGGCGTGAGCAACACGATCCCGGCTCGCAAGGCTCGCAGATGGGTGCTGAACGTGACCAACACGGGCAACTACGACGAGTTGGACGTCGGCTGCTCAGTGCACATCGTTGGCGCGGGCATCACCGGCAGCGCAAGGATCCCCGTGACAATCCCGAGCCGTGCCACGAACTGCACCGTGCTGCTCACCTCGCTGCCCAAGCCGGGCACCTACACGGTCACCGCCCGGATCAGCCGCGTGCCCCGCCAAACCAGCACCACAAGTGACGTGATCACCTACTCGGTCACGTTCAACTGACGGGCGGCGGCCCGCTGGCCGCCGCCCGCGCTGACGCGCTGCGTTGCTCCATCGATCGGGGGCTTATATTGAGATCCGTGAGCAGCCTCGACACCACCACGGGCATCGTCGCCGTCGCCGCAGCTGCCGTGGCGGTCGTCGCCGTGGGCTGGTCGATCGGGCTCACCCTGGCGCTGCGCCGAATCCGCGCCGCACAGCGAGCGGTGCTCGGCGGCAGCGCGCGAGACCTCGTCACCCACGCCGCCCAACTGCAGGCTGCGTTTGATTCGCTGGCACAGTACGTGGAGGACTTCGGCACACAACTTGACCACCGCATGGACCACGCGGAGCGGCGGCTTGACGGAACCTTCGCGCACCGCGCGCTGATCCGCTATGACGCCTACGGCGAGATGTCCGGCCGTCAATCGACCTCGATCGCGTTGCTCGACGCCACGCAGTCGGGGATCGTGCTCTCCTCCATTCATCATCGCGACACAGCCAGGCTCTACACCAAGCAGATCCGCAACGGCCAACCGGAGTTTGAGCTCTCGCCGGAGGAGAGCGAGGCGGTGCGGGTCGCAATGGCCGGCGGCGGCACCCAATCTGACCGTCAGGGCACGGCGGCAAGCTAGTTGACGCTGCGGGTCGCCTACCTGGGTCCCGAGGGGACCTTCACACAGGCTGCGGCGCTGAGCGCGCCCGACTCACGCGAGCTCGAGCTCGAGGCGCGCGAGACGATCCACGACACGGTTCTGGCCGTAACCGATGGCAGCGCGGACCGCGCCGTGGTGCCGATCGAGAACTCGCTCGAGGGTTCGGTCAACGTGACCCTCGACGCGCTGGTCTTCGATGCGGAGGACGTGCGCATCGTCGGTGAGACCGTGCTTGGCATCGAGCAGTGCCTGATCGCCCAGCGGCCGCTCGAGCTCGACCAGATCGAGGTCGTGATCTCACACCCGCAGGCCACCGCCCAGTGCCGGCGCTTCATCCGCACCCAGCTGCCGCAGGCAAGGGTGATGACCGCCAGCTCGACGGCGGAGGCGGTTCGCCTCGTGACCGAAAGGATCCGCCACCGCTGGGCCGCGATCGGCACCCGTCTGGCGGCCGAGCTCTACGGCTGCGCCGTGCTCGAGACCGGTATCGAGGACGTTCCCGGCAACCAGACGCGCTTCGTCTGGCTGGCGCCGACCGGGACGACACCTGGTGTGCCCGGCGTGCCGGTCGCTGCGGACGCCGCCTGGAAGACGGCGATCGTCTTCTGGGGGGCCGGCACCGACTCGCCCGGGTGGCTGGTGAGCTGCCTGTCTGAGCTGGCCTTCCGCGGCGTGAACCTGACGCGCATCGAGTCGCGACCGCTGCGCGCCGGCCTTGGCCAGTACATGTTCTTCGCCGACCTGGACGGCCGCGAAGCCGACACGATGGTGACCGACGCGCTCGCGGGCCTGCGTGGCCGCGTCAACGTGCTGCGGACGCTCGGCTCTTTCCCGGCTGCGTGAGCGCAACGGTCTGCGCAAGCGCTCGAGCTGCACCGCCGATCATACGGTCACCATCAGGCCGACCTGGGGCCCGTTACGCGCCCAGTCGGCGCGGCACGCGCAGGCCTCTGACAGAACCCAGCGGCCCACCTGGTCAACCAGACCAGACTGCTTGCTTGCCACGGCCTCAGAGCTCCGGCTCGAGCTCGGCCCGAGTTGACGCGGCATCCTGCATGCCGCTCTCGAAGGCCAGGTAACGGTTGCGGCCCGAGAGCTTCGCCCGGTACATCGCGACGTCGGCGTCGCGCAGCAGGTCCTGGGCGTCGTGACCATCGGCGATTGCGATGCCGATGCTGGCGGTCAGCGTGACCCGGCCACCGGGCGCGGCGTCGATTTCGAAGGGCTGGCGCAGCGAGTCGAGCAGCCGATCGGCCAGGAGCCCGGGGCCAGCGGCGAGCGGGGCGCCGTCGGCCAGGACCACGAACTCATCCCCGCCCAGGCGACCGAGCGTGTCGGCCTCTCGGATCGTCGACTCCAGCCGCGCCGCCACCGACCGCAGCAGGTCGTCGCCTGCCCGGTGACCCAACCCGTCGTTGACAGCCTTGAACCCGTCCAGGTCTATGAACAACGCCGCACAGAGCCGGCGCTCCCGCTGGCCACGCGCGATCAGCTGCTCCGCACGGTCGATGATCAGAGTTCTGTTGGGCAGGCCCGTCAGCGGGTCGTGGGTGGCCATGAAGACGAGCTCCTGCTGGCGCCGGTCGAGCTCGTCATCGACCAGGCTTCGCTCGCGCTCGAACGCCTCACACAGCCGCACGAGCGTCACATCAGCAGAGCGGCGGAGCATGCGGTGAACCTGGCGGTGAACCTGGCGGCTCGCGTGAAGTTCATCTGCGATCTCATCGAGCACGGAGCTGACGGCATCACGCCAGCGCAAGGTGCGCTTGGTGAGCTCGTACAGCGGCACCTCGCGCTGGATTGCAAGCTGGCCAAAGATCGTCGCCGCTTCGTCGCCCGCCTGCCGAGCGGCCGCCTCACCGTGCCCTGACAGCCACTGTGCGAACGCGTCGGTTGCCACCTCAATCACCCGCTGGATGCTCGCGTGCGCAGCCTCCGTCAACTGGAGTTCGGCGGCCCGGTTCAGCGCCTCGGCGCGCCGCTCCACCTCGGCTCGGCGCTCGCGCAGACGGACGCCGATGGCGATGAGCCCCTCTGCGGTCTCGCGACCCGCGCTGACGGTCGCGTATACGGAACCGGGCTGTTCCCCGCCCGGGCTGGCGTCCATGTCTCCAGACGCTCCTTCCTTGCGCTCACTGAGCAGGTCGTTCCTGATCTGATGATCGACCGATCAGCCAGCGAGCTTGAATCCGCCAAGCTGCCCCGCCGACGCTCCGCCCGGGAGTCGTCGTGCTCGATGGGCACCGCCAAGGCGTCAGCGCAAACGTGCAACTGCGGCGGAGGCCGGAATCGGCGGGTGGCACGCCTGATATGGCGAGGTCAGCAGCGGCGAAAACCCGGGGCACAGATCGCTCGAGCCGGGCATCTCGCCGCAGCGCACGCCCGTCTGGCCGAGCGGGACTACGTTGGCGTCGCACTCCGCAGTCCTATCGATGATCGAGGACAACTACCCGGACGGGTTCTGACGCGTGACGTACTGGTCGGTGGGCGGCGATCCCGGCCCGACGGTCGCTGCTGCGACCGCGACCCGCTGAGCGCGGCCACGACGGGTCCGACTCTTCGCTTCATGTGGCCCTGCGCGTCGTTGACAGCCAAGCACCCCATGAGCCGCCTGCCGGGGCGCTGTGGTGGCGTCGTGTCGACGGTGTGTCTTTACGGTGGTGAAGGCTCCGGCGCGCCAATCCGGGGTGACGGATCCTCGCCGGCTGCGGCTACCCCATCCGCGCCGACAGTAGACTTATTGGCGAGTGATCCAGTCGCCAATACCCGACCAAGCCCGGTCCGCGTCGCTCGCTGAGCACCACCGACGCGGACCTGACGGTGGCCGGGTGCTCGTCCTGAATGCGACCTACGAGCCGATCCACGTCTGCACGGTGCGACGTGCCGTGGTGCTGTTGCTCAAGCAGAAGGCGGAGGTGGTGGAGGAAACCGGCAGGCTGCTGCACTCTGCCGCCGCCACGGTCACGCGGCCGGCCGTGATCCGGCTGGTCAGCTATGTGAAGATCCCGCGCGATCCGCACCGGCGCAAGATCACGCGCCGCGCGGTGTTCGCGCGCGATGACTGGACCTGTCAGTACTGCGGCTCGCGCACGCAGCTGACCGTGGACCATGTGGTCCCGCGCTCCAAGGGCGGCGGTTCGACCTGGGATAACATCGTCGCCGCCTGCGCCCCGTGCAACCGCCGCAAGGGCGACTCGCTGCCGCGCCAGGTCGGGATGACCCTGGCACGCTCGCCGCGCACGCCCAGCCCGGAGGTGTTCGTGCAGGTCGCGAGCCCGACGATCCCCGCCACCTGGCGCCAGTACCTCGGCGCCGGGCCGCTCGCGGCCTGAGCCAGCGGCGACTCCGCCGGCGTCCAGTCTTCGCAACGCCGCTGGCGAATGGTGCCGCGCGGAGGTGTATCGTGTGCAGCACCAGAGAAAGGAGGTGGTCCACCTGTCTGACAGTACTTGCGGGACCCTGGAGGTGTCCGGCCGCTAGGTCGGATGGCTGACCGCCC
>JAJZID010000162.1 GCA_021810705.1 Actinomycetes bacterium | reverse complement strand
CTCGAGACGCTCGCGCGGCGCCTGAGCGTCTCACGCAACGGGCTGCTGGCCGCGACCGGCGATCTGTGGGGCGAGCTGGCGGCAAACGGCGCCGCGAGCCTGGGCGTCGAGGCGCAGCCCGGCCGCCAACTGCGCGTGGACATGAGCCACCCGTCGATCAGAGGGATCGCCGACGCGGACCTGCCCTACGCGCTTGCGACCTGCGCGTCGCCGGGCATCATCGCCGCGCCCAGCCCCGCCGACGGGCCGCTCTGAAGGCACCGCGGCGCCAGACAGCGCTAACCCAGCCCCGGCGGCTGCCCGGGACACCCCGGCCAGGTCCGCATCCCAACACGAAACGCGACCGCGCGGTCCCGTCCAGCTCCGCGGACCGGCGATGCGCAAAGCGGCTCCCTTCAACGACCTCTAGCCCCCAAATCAGCTTCCAAACGTGACTTTTGTGCATCCAGCGCGCTGGGAGCGCACCTGATGCACAAAACTCCCAAAGCCGAGGAGATTTGGGGGCAAAAGGCTGCTCATCGGGAGCTGCAGGCCGCCCGTCTGGAGTGGCAGGCTGCTCATCGAGAGCTGCAGGCCTGTCGCGGGGTCCACAATGGTCGCGGTGCCGACCACCAACAGCGGGTGAGCGCGCGGGTAGCCCTGCCCTGGGGACGCTCAGACTGGCGACCTGTCCCGCGACAGGCGCGTGACCCGCGCTAGCCGTCCGGCCGCCGCGCGGCGCTCGGGGGACGACATAAGCGCATCCGTCTGCGGCGTCGGCGATCCCGTCGGCACCAGCCAGCGCACAGGGCCATGTGCATAAGGTCCGTACAAGTTTCGTATAGACTTTTGTTACCGTGCAAGCCTTGAGAATCGGAGAGTTCGCCCGCCGTGTCGGCGTACCCGCCACCTCGCTGCGCGCCTGGGAGCAGCGCTACGGGCTGCTTCACCCTGCGCGCTCGGCCGGCGGCTTCCGGCTCTACGGGGAAGCCGACGCCCAGCGCGTGGCGGTGATGCTGCGCGGACTGGAGCAGGGGCTCTCGGCGGCCGAGGCGGCCGCCGCCGCCCTGCGGAGCGCCCCCGCCCTGCGGAGCGCCCCCGCCAGCACGCTTCGGCCGCAGACCGGCGAGCTGCCGCTCGCACGCCAACAGTTGATCGAAGCGTTCAACACCTACGACGAGAGCGCCGTCCACACGGTGCTCGACGCCGTGCTGGCGGCCTACGGGCTCGAGACCTGCCTGACGGAGCTCGTGCTGCCCGCGCTCTCCGCCGTCGGCAGCGGCTGGGAGCGCGGAGAGCCGGTGATCGGCCAGGAGCACTTCGCAAGCAACCTGATACGTGCGCGCCTGCTCGCCCTGGCGCGTCTGTGGGGCCGTGGTGGCGGGCCGCTGGCCCTGCTGGCCTGCGTTCCGCGCGAGCAGCACGACATCAGCCTGATCGCCTTCGGGCTGGTGCTACGCACCTACGGCTGGCGCATCGTCTTTCTCGGCACCGACACGCCGATCAGCACCGTGGCGCAGGCGGTCGCAGTCACCGGACCGACCGTGTGCGTGCTGTCGGCCTTCGCGCCCGCGCTGTTCGAAGCGCAGGGACCGGCGCTGCGCCGGCTCGCGCGCACGGCACCCGTGCTGCTGAGCGGCCCGGGCGCGGACGCAGAGATCGCGCAGCGGCTGCGGCTGCCGCGGTTGGGCGGTGACCTGGTCGCGGCAGCGCGCGAGCTGGACAACTCGTTCGGACCGCGGCCGCAGACTCCCTGATGGACGGCGGCGCAGCGCCGTCGCCTACCAGCCGGTCGTGCCAGGGCCGCCCTTGAACGGGCCGACCAGGTCGCTCGTGATCCAACCGCCATAGAAGTCTCCCGGCTGTGCCACGACCAACTCGTCGTCCAGCCAGGCGGCCTCCAGGCGCCCGGGATAGAAGGCGATCGCACCGGCCAGCGCGCCGTAGCCCGGGGACGGGTCGGCGTAGCTCCAGCCGACCGCAGCAAAGCGCCGTCCGTCGATCACCGCATCCAGGTAGCGGGCGCGCCCCTTGAACTCACACCAACTCGACGGGTGCGGGCTCGCCTCGAGCAGGTCGGTGCGCACGTCGGCCGCCGGGATGTAGATCGTCGGCGGGTGGCTGGTTTCGAGCACACGCAGCGCCCGCGTGCTGTCGGCCAGCAGCACGCCGGCGAGCAGCGCGCGCACACGCCGCGGCTGGGCCTGGACCGCCGGTGGGCGCGGGTAATCCCAGACGTTCTCGGGCATCGCCTCTAGCCGCGCGCGCGGCCAGCGGGCCGCGCGCGAGAGAGCTCAGGGTCGGCGGCGACGGCGCGGCGCAGCGCCTCGTCAAAGCCGATCGGGGTGATCCCGAAGCCGCGCATCGGCTCCGGGTCGGTGACCACGGTGGGCGAGGCAAGCCCCTCGATCAGCGGGCGCGCCACGCCGGCATCGACCGGCGTCACCAGGCCGATCCACAGCGATGAGAGCCAGGGGGTGATCAGCGGCACCGGCACGCGCGGGCGCCGCGGGATCCCGAGGATCGCGGCCATGCGGTCGAGCATCTCGCCGTAGGTGAGCACGTCCGGGCCACCAATCTGGATCTCCTTGCCGGTCGAGGACTCGAGCGCGAGGCTGGCCACCAGGAACGCGAGCGTGTCGTCGACATGGATCGGCTGGGTTTTGTTGTTCAGCCAAGCGGGGGCGATCATCGCCGGCAGCCGCTGCACCAGGTAGCGCAGCGTGCGGTAGGACTCGCTCTCGGGGCCGACAACCATGCCCGCCCGGAAGTAGGTGAGCGCCGGCCCGTGCTGGCGCAGCAAAAGCGCGGTCTCGTGGCGCGAGCGCAGATGGCGCGAGTGGCCCTCGCCGAGGCCACCGAGATAGACAACGCGCCCAACCCGCTCGGCCCGCGCGGTCTGGGCAAAGGCGATCGCGCCCGCCCGCTCACGCTCGGCGAACTCGCCTGGGTTGCCCCGCCCCATCGAGTGGATCAGGTAGTAGGCCGCGTCGATCCCTGCACACGCGCCACGCAGGCTGCCTGGGTCAAGCACGTCGCCCTCGTGCAGGCCGAACCCCTCGCGCTCGAGCGCCCGTGCGCCAGGGCTCTCGCGGCTGCGCACCAGGCAGCGTACCTCGGCGCCACCGGCAGCCAGCTGGCGCGCCAGCCTGCCGCCGATGAACCCGGTCGCGCCGGTGACCAGGACGCGCCCGCTCACGGCCCGGCTGCCGACCCCGGCTCGGCCGACGACCCCGGCTCGGCGGACGACGCGGGCGCGATCAGCGGCGCGTCCGCCTGTTCAAGCCTGCGCCGCAGCCCGGCCAGCGCGTTGTCACCAACCGGCTTGAAGGCCCGGCCAAGCAGCGGATCACCGATGCGCAGGATGCCCTTCATGCTCAGCTGGGCATCGTAGGTGACGCGCGCTCCCGCCGCAGCGCCAGCAGCAGCGCCGACCGTCTCCACCTCGATCGTGTCCAGCGACACCACGGTGGCGTTCTCACCGCGCAGCGTGATCAGCCGTGGCGGCTCGTAGCGGACCACCGTGTAGACGATCTCCGCCTGCCGCCCGCGGAAGTTCGCCAGCAGCCGAAAGCGAGAGCCCAGCTTGACCTCCGGGTCGAGCCGCTGCGCTTCGAGCACACCCGGGTCCCACTCGGCGGTGGTGGAAAAGTCGCTCAGGTAGGCGAAGACCTCCTCGGCGTCTCTCGTGGTCTCAACTGTGGCTCGGTAACGTGCCATCGCTCGTCTCCCATGGTCGCTTCAGTGGTCTGTCGCTCAGGCCGGCCAGCTCGACGCAGGCCGACCAGAGCCGCTCGCGCTCCTGCTCGGTCTCGCGCCCGAACCCGGCCACGTGTGTCGGGCGGATCCGGCGGTCGTGCCAGAAGTGGCCGCTGCTGCGGGCCGGCGCCGCGGCGGCGCCGAGCCAGACGATCGTGTCGGCGCCCTGCTCGGCCGTGCGCAACAGCGGCCTGCTCAGCCGATGAAAGGCGGGCAGCGAGGCCCTCAGGCCGGGCGTGTCAGCCCACCCGGGGTGCATCGCGTGCACGGTCACCAATGCGGGGTCAAGCCGCTGCGCAAACATCTCGGTGAGCACGACCTCGGCGCGCTTGGTGCGCGCATAGGCGGCAGCCCCGTCGAAGTGGCCTTGCTCGCTCTGCAGATCGTCGACGTGCAACCGCTGCAGGTACATGCCGCCCGAGGCGACATTGATGATCCGCGCGGGCGCGCAGGACAGAAGCCGCGGCAGCAGCAGGTTGGTCAGCAGAAACGGCGCCACGACGTTGACGGCGAAGGTCAGCTCAATCCCGTCCCTTGAGAGCTCGCGCGTCGCGGTCAGGACGCCGGCATTGTTGACCAACACGTCAAGGCGCGTCGAACGCTCCTGAACCTCTGCCGCCAAGCGCCTGACCGATTCCAGGTCGCCGAGGTCGCAGACCCCCACCTCCAGATCCGTGCCGAACCCCCGCCTGCGCAGCGCATCAAGCGCCGCCTCGCCACGCGCCTGAGAGCGGACGACCAGCCAGACGGTCGCGCCCAGTTGGGCGAAGCCGGCCGCGGCTGCAAGCCCGAGACCCGATGCGGCGCCCGTGACCATCACCACCCTGCCCGCCATGGACTGCAGCGCCACCGCCGGCCAGGAGCGTTGCCTGAACCTGTAGCCGAGACTCGTGTAGCCGCCGAGCACGGTGCGGTCCAGCAGGTCGTCGATGATGGTGTCGAGCACGATTGCGGATCGGACCGAAAAGCTTGCACAGAAACTGTACAGAGTCTACACGCCGGCCACAGCGGCAACGGCGGCTGGCGCCAGCGGAAGGCGTATGGTCCCTGGTCGTACTAGCAGCTGGCAGTAACGCGAACATCGAGGAGGAGAGCAGATGCCTGATCTGGCGAACAGCACAGGGCGGCGGCGATGAGCCGGGCGGCTTTGGACGACGGTCTGGCGCCCGGCCAAGCAGCGGCGCGGCCGGGCGGGAGTACGGCTGGACAGGCGCGCTTTGACGACGTGCCACTCGGCGAGGAGTGGCACTCACCGCTCTACGCCATGGCCTGCCGGCAGTTCGCGCGGGCAGCGGACGTGCTCGCGCTCGAGGACGAGCTGCGCACCCGGCTGCTCGAGCCGCGACGCTCGCTGGTCTGCAACTTCCCGGTACGGATGGACAACGGCGAGGTGATCAACTACACCGGCTACCGGGTGCAGCACACACTGGCGATGGGGCCGACCAAGGGCGGCCTGCGCTTCGCGCCCGACCTCGGCTTCGGCGAGTGCGCGGCGCTGGCGATGTGGATGACCTGGAAGTGCTCGCTGGCGGGGCTGCCATTCGGGGGCGCCAAGGGCGGCGTGCGCTGCGACCCCCACACGCTTTCGGCCGGCGAGCTGGAGCGGATCACGCGGCGCTACACCGCCGAGCTGTTGCCGATCGTGGGACCGGACATGGACATCCCCGCACCGGACATGGGCACCAGCGAGCGCGAGATGGCCTGGTTCTACGACACCTACTCGCA
>JAJZID010000161.1 GCA_021810705.1 Actinomycetes bacterium | reverse complement strand
TGTGGCGATCGTAGATTCAGGCTTCATGAACCAACAGCGCAGCAGGCGCGTTGTGCCGCGGTGGTATGTCGCGCTGCTCGCGGCCGCCGCGGCCGCCATCATCATCTTCGCGATCACGCAGCTGGGAGCGCCGGCGACCAGCTCCGCCCGAACCTCCACCGAGGATGTGAGCGCGACAGACGGTGTCGTCCAGGCCACGGTCGCGGGCAGCGGCACGGTTGAGCCGGGCATCGACGACACGCTCAACTTCGGCACCTCCGGGACGCTTGAGGCCGTCTACGTGAAGGTCGGTGAGCACGTCAAGAAGGGACAGCTGCTGGCCAAGCTCGACCCGTCCGCGGCGGAGCTCACGCTGGCGGAGGCGCGCGCCAGCCTGACCTCGGCGCAGGACAATCTGACCCAGGTGGAGGACGGGACCGCGAGCAGCAGCTCGGGTGCGTCGAGCTCGGGCGGCTCATCGTCCGGATCTCCGGCTGCCGGTGGGACGAGTGCGGCAAGCGCCGCGTCGGTTGTGGCCAGCGCGGCGGCGGTCCGTGGAGCTGAGCTGCTGAGCCACGGCTCCGGCACGCAGACGTTCACAGGCACGACCACGTCGACGCCGACGACCACGTCGACGCCGACGACCAGGTCGACTGTCCCCACTTCGACTGTCCCCACCGCGGCTGACACCACGACGCAGACCGTCCCGCCCACGACGACGACCACGAGCACGACGACGAGCACGACGACGACGGGCAAGACGACCAGCCCCGCCAAGTCCAAGACGCCAACGTCCAGCAGGACGACGAGCACATCCAAAGCGACCAAGACGCCAACCAGCTCCACGACGTCCACAGGGAGCTCGAAGCAGGCCACGTCTGGCACGACCACGACCGGCGTTCGGACGACGGCTGCGATCACGACCACGACCACGACCAAGCCCACGGCGGCACAGATCCAGCAGGCTAAGGTTGAGGTTGAGGCTGCGCGGGCGACGGTCAAGGCCGACGAGCAGGCGCTCGCCGAGACCAAGCTGTACGCGCCGGCGAGCGGCATGGTCGCCTCGCTCGCCGCCGACACGATCGGCCAGAGCGTCTCGGGTGGCGCCAGCGCGAGCGGCGCCGCGGCGTCGAGCGTCGCGAGCACCACGTCCGGCGCAAGCGGCCTGGGCGCCAGCGCGAGCGGCACGAGCTCGAGCTCCGGCTTCGTGGAGCTGATCAACGACAGCACCATGACGATGACCGTCTCGCTGAGCGAAGACCAGGTCTCGAGCGTCAAGGTGGGCCAGCCTGCCACGGTCTCGATCACGCCGCTGAGCGGTGTCGAGCTGGCGGGCAAGGTCAGCTCGATCTCGCCACTTGGCTCTGACTCAAGCGGCGTGGTCACCTACAACGCAACCATCTCCGTCGACCAGAGCAACCCCAAGGTTCTGCCGGGGATGAGCGCCACCGCCACGATCGTGACCAGCCAGGCCCAGGGCGTGACCGTGCCAAACGACGCGATCACGGGCGCCGGTACGGACGCGGTCGTCGAGGTGGTCAAGAACGGCAAGGTGAGCGCCCAGACGGTTGTCGTCGGGCTCCGGGGAAGCTCCCGAACCCAGATCCTCAGCGGCTTGAAGAGCGGCCAGCAGCTGCAGGTCAAGATCACGCTGCCGGCGCTCGGGGCGACCACCACTTCCACCGCCAGCTCCACGAGCGGCTTCGCCGGGGCCGGAGGGTTCGCCGGCGCGGGCGGGTTCGCCGGCGCAGGGGGCGGCGGTGCGGCCGGCTTCCGGGCGCTGTTCGGCGGGGGTGCCGGATGAGCCTGGCCTGGCGATCGCGCAGACGCGAGCCGTCAGCCGCCGGCGGCGCGCCAGGCGCATCTGGACAGCGGCGCAGCTCGGTTGGGCCGCGTACGCGCGGGCCGGTGATCGACGTGCGCGATGTCCGCAAGCGCTATGAGCTCGGCGGCATCGTCGTGCGCGCCCTGCGCGGTGTCAGCCTGCAGATCGAGCAGGGCGAATACGTGGCGATCATGGGACCGTCGGGCAGCGGCAAGAGCACGCTGATGCACATCCTCGGCTGCCTGGACACGCCCAGTGCGGGCAGCTACCGGATCAACGGGGTGGACGTCGCGGGGCTCGACGAGGACGACCTCTCGGACCTGCGAAACCGCTACATCGGCTTCGTCTTCCAGTCCTTCAACCTGATCCCGCGAACGCGTGCGCTGGCCAACGTGGCGTTGCCGCTGCAGTATGCGGGTCTGCCCAAGGCCGAGCGCGCGCAGCGGGCCAAGACGGCACTGGCGATGGTCGGTCTGAGCGACCGCACCGGCCACATGCCATCCGAGCTCTCCGGTGGCCAGCAGCAGCGGGTGGCGCTGGCGCGGGCGCTTGTCACCAATCCCGCGCTGATCCTCGCCGACGAGCCGACCGGCAACCTTGACTCGAGCTCAACGCGGGAGGTGCTCGAGGTCTTCGCCCACCTCAACCGCCAGGGCCGGACGATCGTGCTGATCACCCATGAGGAGGAGGTCGCGGCGCACGCCCGCCGTGTGATCCGCCTGCGCGACGGCCGCATGGTCTCAGACAGCGCCGCCGCGACCCAGACTGAGGCGACGAGGCCATGACCGAGGTGCTTGCGGTTGCGCTGAGCGGCCTGGCGGCCAACAAGCTGCGAACCGCGCTCACGATGCTCGGGCTGATGATCGGCGTCGGCTCGGTGATCGTGCTGGTCGCCGTCGGCACCGGGTCCTCGGCGGCGGTGCAGGCACAGATCGACGCGCTGGGCGCCAACACGCTGACCGTCACAGCCGCGCCGACGCTCGGCGGCTTCTTCGCCCGGGGCGCGAGCGTGGGCGCCACGCTCACGCTCGCCGACGCTCAGGCGCTCGAGAACCACTTCGAGGCCCCCGACATCAAGGCCGTTGCGCCCGTCGTGGCGGACTCGTCGGTGACCCTGACCTACGGCACATCCACCTTCAGCCCAACCACCTTCGTCGGCACGACGCCGAGCTACGCCTCGGCCCGCGACTACAAGATCGCCTACGGAAAGTGGTTCACCACCCAGCAGGTCAACGACAGGGCCGACGTGCTCGTGCTCGGGCCGCAGGTCGCGCAGGAGCTCTTCGGCACCGCCGACCCGGTCGGCGACAACGTCGAGATCGACAACACGAGCTTCGAGGTGATCGGTGTGACCGTGTCCAAGGGGACCGACGGCTCCACCAACCTGGACGACTTTGCCGCAGCCCCGATCTCAACCGTGCAGGAGCTGCTCACCGGGTACGGGACGATCAGCCAGATCCTCGTGCAGGCGCGCGCGGCAAACGCGGTCAACGCCGCCCAGACCGAGGCGACCGACATCCTCAACACGCTCGACCCCCCGAGCGCGGGCTCGAGCACAACCAGCAACTTCGAGGTCGTAAATCAGGGCTCGATCCTCGCCACCTCCAACTCGAGCAACAAGGTGTTCACGACACTGCTGGCCGAGGTCGCGGCGATCTCGCTGTTGGTCGGCGGCATCGGCGTGATGAACATCATGCTCGTGTCCGTCACCGAGCGCACGCGCGAGATCGGCATCCGCAAGGCTGTCGGCGCACGGCGGCGTGACATCCTCACCCAGTTTCTGGTCGAGGCGGTGCTCGTCTCGATCTTCGGTGGCATCGCCGGTGTGCTCGCGGGACTGATCGGCGGCCAGTTCAAGATCGCCGGCGTGGCGCCGGTGATCGCCCCCTACTCGATCGGCCTGGCGTTCGGCGCCGCGGTGCTCGTGGGGCTGTTCTTCGGCACTTACCCAGCCTGGCGCGCCGCGGCGATGCGCCCGATCGATGCACTGCGCTTTGAATGACCAAAGGTGAAAGCAGATGAGCGAACCACAGCTACCCGAACCGACCACGCAGATAATGGGCCCGCCGGCAGGGGCGGGCGGCACGCAGCAGCTTCCAACCCAGTTTGACGACTACGACGACGGCTTCGCTGACACGCTGCCGGTCAGGCCACGGGCCCGTTACCTGACACCGGTCACGGCGCTGCTGATGGCGCTGATCCTCGGTGGCGTCGGCTTCTACGTGGGCATCCGCGTGGAGAAGTCGCAGAGTTCAAGCAGCGCTGGTGTGGGCAGGGCGTCGGCGTTCGCGCGTGCCTTCGGCGCCGGGGCATCCGCGGCGCCGGCGCCGGCAAGACCGGCAGCGGTGGTGCGGGAGCGTCGGCCGCCGGCCTCGCGGGCAGGTTCGCGGCGGCCTTCGGCGGGGCCGGCGGGGCGACCGCCGGCTCCGTGACCGAGGTTGACGGCAACACCATCTACGTGCAGGAGGCTGGCGGCAACACCGTCAAGGTCAAGCTGACGAGCGCCACGAAGCTCACCAAGAGCGAGCCCGTGTCCAGGAAGAAGATCTTCCCTGGTGACGAGGTGGTCGTCTCGGGCACCACCGGCTCCAAGGGCACCGTGGATGCCACCTCGGTGAGCGACTCCGGCTCAAGCGCTGCGTCCAGCGGCGCCTTGGCCTCCAGCGGCAGCTCGGCTGCCGGTGGGAGCGCCTCTTCGGCGATCAGCTCGCTGTTCGGCGGCTGAGCCTCACGGGACTCACACGATGAAAGGACTGACTGAGAGCATGAGCACTACACGGCACAGACTGCGCGGCGGGGTGGTGGTGGCGGCGGCGCTGCTGGCCGGCCTGCTGATCGCGGCCTGCGGTGGCTCGAGCAGTGCCGCCAAAACCAGCACGAGCAAGGCTGCCGCCGCCACCACGCCGGCGAGCGCGACCGCCGCGCGCACGGCCTTCACCAGCTGCCTCAAGCAGCACGGGGTGACACTCCCGGCGCACGCCGGTGGCTTCCCGTTGCGCGGTAGGACGGGCACCACGGGGGCGCCGCCGACCGGCACGACCGGCGGTGGCGGCTTTGGCCCAGGTGGTTTCGGCGGCGGCGGGTTCGCCGGTGGAGGATTTGCCAACTCCAAGTTCGCCAAGGCCTTCAAGGATTGCGCCTCCAAGCTTGGCAAGTCGGGCTTCGGGTTCGGTCACGGTGGCTTCAGGCCTGGCGTCGGGCACGTCGCGCCACACTTCTCGACCACGGCGCTCAAGTCCTACGTGGCCTGCATCCGCACGCACGGCTACCCGTCGATGCCCGAGCCCAACACCTCAGGCAAGGGGGCTGTGTTCCCGGCGAGCGTGGAGAAGAGCGCGGCGTTCAAGAAGGCAAGCGCTGCGTGCGTGAGCATCCTGCGCCGCGCGTTCGTGCCGCCCGCGAGCGCCACCACGACGACCGCGACGACGGCCACCACCTGACGGCCTGAGCGTCAGCCATGCCGGGCGCGCGCCTCGAGGCGCGCGCCCTGCGCCAGTTTGCGCATACTTGGCGACGATGGCCGAGCGCGAGATCCTCTGGCAGCCCTCAGCGGAGCGCATCGCGCGCACGCAGATCGAGCGCTACCGCGCCTGGGTCAACGAGACCTACGGGCTGGCGCTGGCCGACTACGGCGAGCTTCACCGCTGGTCGGTGACCGAGC
>JAJZID010000160.1 GCA_021810705.1 Actinomycetes bacterium | reverse complement strand
GGCATCTGCGCCTGCTCTCGCGCCCGCTGTGCTTCAACTGGCTGGGCGCGATCCCGCCCCACGCGCCCGACCCGGATGCCGTTGCCTACGTGCGGCTCACCGCCAGCCCGAGTCGTGAACGTTTCCTTGGCTCGGTGGCCGATGCCGACGGGGTTGTGGTCGACGCGCTCGGCGCGGGCTCGGTACCGGCCACGATCAGGGATGACCTGCTCGCGATCGGTAGGAATGTGCCGACCGTGCTGACGACCAGGACAGGCTCCGGACCGGTGCAGGCAGAGGACTCCTATCCGCACGCCTGGGACGACATGCTTGCGGCCGGCATCGTGCTCGAGCAGCGACTCGACGGCCCGCGCGCCAGGATCAGGCTTGCGCTCAGTCTGGCGCTCGACCGGCCCTATGAGCCGTTCGAGCCACGGTTGCGATAATCGACACGCGGCGCGATGGGCCGCGGGCCCGAGACCGAGGAGCAGCGAATGGCCGATCTGGAAGTGCGTGATGGTGAGCTGGTGCTGGTGCTGAGCAGCGCCGAGAAGCTCGAGGGCGTACACGGCGATCTGCACGCGCCGCTTGACGCGGTGAGCGGAATAGACCTGCTGGACGACGCGCACGCTCCCGCCGGAATCGGCGCGGGCGTGAAGATCGGCACGCGCCTGCCAGGTGTGATCGAGGTCGGCACCATTCAGGGCCTCAAACGGCGGCTGTTCGCCGCTGTGCACCACGACACCCCACGCGGGTTGAGGGTGAGGCTTCAAGGCCTCTCCTACGACGAGTGGATCGTTGGCCTGAGTGACCCGGAGGGCAAGCTCGCGGAGCTGCAGCGGCACCTCCCGGCCAGCTGACCGGGAGCGCCGCACGGAGTCACGCAGCCGACGGCTACCGTGGTGCGCACGATGCAGGATCCAATGCGAGTGGCCGAACGCACCGCCGTGCCGCTGTCTGAGGTGACGCTGCGGGCCTCGCGCTCCTCGGGACCGGGTGGCCAGCATGCGAACGTGACCGCCTCGCGGATCGAGGCGGTCTTTGACGTCGAGGCATCAGCGTCACTCAGCGTCGAGCAGAAAAACAGAATCGTCGCCAGGCTCGGCCCGCAGGTCACAGCCGTCGCTCAGGACGCACGCAGCCAGGCCCAGAACCGCGAGCTCGCGCTCGAGCGCCTCAAGCAGCGGCTTGAACAGGCGCTCGCAGTGCCGCGCGCGCGCACACCAACTCGCCCGACTCGGGCGTCACTGGCGCGCCGGGAGGCGCAAAAGCGCGCTCAGGCCGAGCGCAAGCGCGCACGCCAGCCACCGGAGCCGGAGGGTTGAGAGCGGCGCTCAGGGTGTGAGCTCGCGGATCACCGCGTCGGCGAACAGGCGCCCGCGGCGCGTCAGTTCCACGCGCCCGTCGACCACGAGCACGCGACCACGCGCCAGCTCGCGTTCAAGCGCGCTGCGACCGCCGACACTCAGACGTTCCAGCTCGAGTCCGCCCCGTTCACGCAGGCCGAGCATCACCGCCTCAAGCTCGCGCTGCTCGAGGCTGAGGCGTTCCTCACCCGCCGCGGGTGAGCGGCCAGCGGCCAGGCGCGCGGCGTAATGGGCCGGCTGGCGCACGTTCCACCAGCGCCTGCCCGCGACGTGCGAATGCGCCCCGGGACCGATACCCCACCAGTCGTGCGAGCGCCAGTAGCCGATGTTGTGCCGACAGCGCGCCGCTTCCGAAGCAGCCCACGAGCTGAGCTCATACCACTCGAAGCCATGTGCCGTGAGCACCTCGTCGGCGTATGCGTAGCGGCGCGCCTGTGCGCCATCATCTGGCTCGGGCAGCGCCCCGCGCGCGACCGCCCGCCCAAGCGCTGTCCCCGGCTCGACGGTCAGCGCATAGGCCGAGATATGGTCAACGCCGCCAGAGAGCGCAGCCTCGAGCGAACCGGCCCAGTCGGCGTCGCTCTCACCCGGCGTGCCGTAGATGAGGTCCACGGAGACGTGAGCGAAGCCCGCCTCGCGCGCCTCGCGCGCCGCCGCGACGGCTCGGCCCGGCGTGTGCGCACGGTCAAGCGTCGCCAGCACGTGCCGCGAGGCGGACTGCATGCCCAATGAGACGCGCGTAAAGCCGCCGCGGTGAAGCGCGCTCAGCAGCTGTGGATCGACCGTCTCAGGGTTGGCTTCGGTGGTGACCTCCGCCCCATCCTCCAGGCCGAATGCGTCGGCCACCGCCTCGCGCAGCCCGAGCAGCGCCCCGGCACCGAGAAGTGTGGGCGTGCCGCCGCCAAAGAAGACGGTGGATACCGACCGCTCGCCCAGCTGCGCGCGCGCGAGCGCGATCTCACGCTGCGCGGCCTCCAGGTAGCCGAGCGGCTGGGCGGGGCTCGAGGGCACATAGGTGTTGAAGTCGCAGTAGCCGCAGCGCGCGGCACAGAACGGCACATGGATGTAGATCCCAAGCGGAGTGGCGGCCCGGCACATGCGTCAATGATGGCGTCAGCCGCGCGTCAGGGTCACCGGGGATTCGGACCGGCGCGCAAGCGCGGCCTGGGGAAAGCGGGGATCCAGCGCCACAACGCGACCCCCGCGGCGACGCCAACCAGGCCACTGACCAGCAGCCCATTGCCGAGCCCGCCGGCACCGGTGGCCAGCGACAGGATCACCGGGCCGAGCGCAGCCCCGGCGTCCGCCAGCTCGCGCCAGACCGCGAGAAAGGTGAGGCGACCGGCGGCGGGAGATACGTCGGCGGCCAGGGTCATGACGATCCCGGAGCCGATGCCGTTGCCGAAGCCCATCAGCATCGCAACCAGGATCAGCGTGAAGAGGCCGTGCGTGAGCGGCATCAGGATGCACGCAAGCCCCATCACCACCGCACACGGGACCGCGACGATGCGCCGGCCGTGGTGGTCCATCACCCTGCCAGCCGGGTAGAAGGTCATGGCATCCACGGCCCCCGCGATGCCGTAGACGATCGAGCTCTCGGCCGGGGAGATGCCGATGTGGTGCGCCCACAGCGGGATCACCGTCTGGCGCGTCTGGCGGATCGCCGATAGCAGCAGCACACCCAGACCGAGCGTGGCAAAGAGCCGCCAGTGCTCCCGCAGCACCTTGCGCGTCGTCACCTCAGCGCCAGCAAGCCGCTGCTCGGCGCTCAGCTCCAGGTCGGGCGCGCGGTGCACAACGAGCGCCGCCAGAAGGATCGCGACCACCCCGACCAGGTAAGCCGCCGGAACACCGCCGAAGGCGGTCGCCAGCGCGCCCAGAAACGGCCCGACGAAGACGCCGATGCGCATCGTGCCACCGAGCGTCGAGAGCGCGCGGGCGCGCATCTCGGGCGGGACCATCTCGGTCAGGTAGGACTGACGCGCGAGGTTGTAGACCGAGCTTGCGCAGCCGACCAGGAAGACCCCACTGGCAAACAGCGCAACCGACCCGGGTCCGTGCCCGAGGTCGACAACGCAGAGCACCAGACCGCCGACCGTCACCGCTGCTGCAACCAGCATCGCGCGACGCTCACCAACCCTGGTTGCGAGGATCCCCGACGGGATGTTGGTGAGCAGCGAGCCGATCCCGAGCAGCGAGCCGATGAAGGCGGTCACCGCCGTGCTCGCGCCGCGCTCGTAGGCTGAGGCGACGATCACCGGCAGCATCGCGCCCGAGGCCAGACCGAAGAGCGCCGCGGGCGCAAAGGCGGGCAGCGCCACCGATCGCAGCCTGAACTGGCTCTCAGCGCCCGACTGCCGGGGGTCGCGAGGCTGTCGCGCTGCGCGCTGGCGTCGGACCATGGTGGCCAGCTTGCCAGCTGACGCTCGCAGGTGTCACTCTGTGGGTAGCACGAATACCATGCTCGGACTACCAGAGAAGATCCACGCACTGCTGTTCGACATGGACGGTGTGCTCACGCAGACCGCCACGGTCCACGCGCAGGCATGGAAGCAGGCCTTTGACGCCTTCCTGCAACAGCGCGCGCAGCAGACCGGCGATGCGTTCGTGGCCTTTGACGCAGAGTCCGACTACGACGAGTACGTCGACGGCAAACCACGTGAGGATGGCGTGCGCTCCTTTCTGGCGGCCCGCGGCATCGAGCTGCCGGAGGGCAGCCCCGAGGACCCGCCAAGCGCCCGGACTGTGCACGGGCTCGGCAACGACAAGAACGAGCGGATGCTCGCCCTGATCCATGCACACGGCGTGGCGCCCTATCCGGGCTCACTGCGCTACGTGCGTGCCGCGCGGAGCGCCGGGCTGGACGTTGCGGTCGTCTCCTCCAGCACCAACACCCACGAGGTGCTCGCCGCCGCTGGCCTGGACGACCTGTTCGCGACGGTCATCGACGGACATGTCGCTGAGCGGGAGCAGCTGGCCGGCAAGCCGGCCCCTGACACCTTCCTTGCGGCCGCACACAGACTGGATACCCCGCCCGATCGGGCAGCGGTGTTTGAGGACGCGCTCTCGGGCGTGGCGGCCGGACATGCTGGACACTTCGGTTACGTGGTCGGCGTCGACCGTGTCGGCCAGCGTCAGGCGCTGCTCGAACACGGCGCCGACGTGGTCGTCAGCGACCTGGCGGAGCTGCTGGACTCGTGATCAGCCAATCCACATACCGCATCGAGCCCTGGGCGGTTCGTGAGAGCGAACTCGACCTCGAGCGCCTGGCTCAGGCGGAGTCACTGTTCGCGCTCTCAAACGGACACGTCGGTCTGCGCGGAAACCTTGATGAGGGCGAGCCCAGCGGCCTACCCGGCACCTACCTCGGGGGTTTCTGGGACACGCGCCCGCTCCCCTATGCCGAGGCCGGCTACGGTGACCCTGAGCAGGGGCAGATGGTCGTCAACGTCACCGACGGCAAGATCATCCGGTTGCTCGTGGACGACGCGCCCTTCGACGTGCGCTACGGCACGCTCGGACGCCACGAGCGCGTGCTTGACCTCCGCGCCGGCACGTTGCAGCGCGAGCTGGACTGGACCACGCCCGCACACAGCACGGTGTCGGTGCGCTCGACGCGGGTTGTGTCACTGGTGCAGCGCTCCATCGCCGCCATCCGCTATGAGGTGAAGGCCCACGAGCGGCCGGTCCGGGTCGTGGTGCAGTCCGAGCTGGTCGCCAACGAGCGGCTGCCCGACTCAGATCGGGATCCGCGCGCCCAGGGAACGCAGCAGGCAGACCTGCTCGCGGTCGGTCACGACGCCGGCGACCTGCGCGCACTGCTCGTGCACCGCACCGCCGGCAGCAACCTGTACCTCGCCGCCGCGATGGATCACCGACTGCAGGGACCGCTGGGCGCGGTGCACGACGTCGAGGCTGCTGGCGACGTGGCGCGGATGACGGTCAGCGCCAGGCTCGCGCCGGGCGAGTCGCTGGTGCTGGTGAAGTTCCTGGCCTACGGGTGGTCACGCCAGCGCTCCGAGCAGGCGCTCGGCGACCAGGTCATCGCGGCGCTGACGCAGGCAAGGGCAACCGGCTGGGACGGGCTGCTCGCTCAGCAACGCGCGTACCTGGACAGCTTCTGGGAGCGTGGTGACGTGGAGGTCGAA
>JAJZID010000159.1 GCA_021810705.1 Actinomycetes bacterium | reverse complement strand
GCGAACGAGTTCTCCCTGCCCTCGCAGATACACGCGTCCCTGATCAGGGCGGGCGGGCGCTGGCTGCCAGATCCAGCGTCTTGTGAGTTCGTGGTTGCGCAACTCCTCTCCCGCCCCGAGATCGCTCATCCGCCAGCGCCGTCCCGCCGCAGCACCGGCCACCCCCGGCGCCGCTGCCGGCAGCAGCACGATCACCGCCGTCCACCACCGAACAGCAACAACCGCACCAAGCGCCACGACCGAGATCACGGCGAGCCCGTAAAGGTTCAGTGCCGACAGACTCGTGTAGCGGCGCAGAAGCCAGGCGCCGGCGACGCCACCGCCACCTGTGAGAAGCGCGATCGCCAGGTCGATGACGATCAATCGAGACTGAAGCATCAGCTCACCGCCCGCGTCACCACCGACGGCGGTTCATGCAACCGGTCTGCACGCGCGGCGCGCGCGGCGTTGCGGACACTGTCAAGCAGCTCGACGCGAAGCGTCTTGCGGGCGACCTCAAGCCCGAAATCTGCGCCCTCACGCCTGACCCTGTCGGCGAGCTTCGAAGGGCCACACACGTAGATCACCGCTGTGGTCTTCCGCGCCGCGATCCATGAGGCGTGCAACGCCATGATCGCGCGCAGCCGCTTCAGCGACTTTGCCGCGAGCTCAACCTCAACAGGCAACACGGGGCCATCAGCCGTCAGCCCCACGAGCAGGTCCGGGCGATGCCCGCGGCGACGCAACCCATCGCGCTCGAGCCACTCCAGCTCGCCACGCCAGGACCGGTCCGTCAACAGCTCCCGCTCGCCGATCACGTGACGGCCCCTCGCGGTCATCCACGCAGCCGTCCAGGCACACGCCTCCAGATGCGCCCAGGACGTCGGTGCTGGTTCCCTCGGAAACGGCGCGGCCAGCACGCCGGCCGCCTCGACCCCCGCGTGCGTGGCGTAGAGCAGCGAGCCGTGCCCGTGTCGGGTGCGACAGCTCGCGGCAAGCCCCGCCCCGACAAGCCGCGCGCCATGCGAGAACGCCGTTGGAGCCGCCCACCCCATCGCCACGCCCCAAGCCTCATACGGCGATGCACCGACCCCCGCCAGCCAACGCAGCCCAGCCATCGACGCCTCCCCGGGACCCACCGCGCGACCCACTCACACCACCCCCCGGCACCCGTTCAGATCACAGGCCTGACCTTCCAGAGATCCGTCACCGAAACCCCATGACTGAAGTAGCTGAAGTTGAAATCCGTTCCCTCTGTTCTCCATATTGCTTGCAGGATTCGGTCCACTCGCCTGCTGCACAGATCCGATGCGCTCCCACCCCCGCCAGCACCTCTCATCTCCACAGGCCCGAGTCCGACTACCCGCAACCCACCCCACTGAACTTCCACGTGGGGGGCGGGTAGTCGGACTCGGGCGCACCACCAAACCCCAGTGCTGGCGGGGGCGGGACGGCAGCCAGCTACAGAACCGCACTCTGTAGTTCGCTCTGTAGCCAGCTATGTAGCCTGGGCATGCCGCCCCGGGACTGCCACCGGCGTCCGCTCCCCGCCGGCCGCTCATCGCGCCCGTCATCACAGCCCCTCCTGGTGCTCGTCAAGACGCTTGCGACGGATCATCTCCGCGACACCATCAGCTGTCTGAGGCCCTTCCTCGAGAAGCGCGATCAGCAGCTCGGTGAGGCTCGGCTTCCGCAACCTGGGATGCCGGTGCTTGACCTCGTCAATGAGCGCGCCGAAGCGGTCATGGAGGTCGACCGGGAGGCGGAAGTTGAAGAGGTTGGTGCTCCCGTAGTCTGACGACGGGTAGCGCCTTGGAGGCCGCGCGGCCTCCTCGCCAGCGACGGTCGCCAGCCTCTCGCGAGTTCCTTCCTGCGGCCGCGTTCGAGGCGGGCGACGCGCCGGGCGCGGGCTGTCGGGGGTGATCTCATTCTCGGTCGCGTCGACCTGAGTCGACGGTTCGGAGACCTTCGGATCCAGGTGCGGGGCGTCGCTGATGCCGGTTGGCACCGGGGCGCTCATGCCGGGTATCAGCCGTCGTCGGACCGACGGCATCTCCGCTGCTGAGCTCATCGGTCGACCTCTGTGAGCAGTAGTCCGGCGAGCTGCCGGTAGGCATGGGTCACCATTGAGTCCGGCTCCAGCACGGCCGTCGGCGCCGAGTGCCGCGGAGCCGACGCAACCCGCACAGCCCGCGGCACCCACACCGGCAGCACTCGCATCTGATCGGCCATCATCCTTGCGGCCGCTTCTCGTGTAACCCGCCAGCGCCGCTCGCTCGCGGCGATCAGGACACCCAGGATGCGCAAGTCCGGAAGCTCATCCTCGACCAGGTCGTAGACCTTGCCAGCGCCGCGAACGTCGAGGTCGGCGGCCAACGCGGGGATCACCAGGCCATCGGCTGCGTGCACCGCCATCCCCGACAGAACCCCGCGCCCTGGAGGTGTGTCCAGAAGGATCAGATCGAACCGATCACGCAGCGGTTCAAGAACTTCCCGCAACCGATCCTGGTACTCCGGACCAGCTGTCGTTCGTAGCTCTGCAGCTACGTCTGCCAGCTCATCGGTCGCGGGGATGATCCGCAGCCGATCGCGCCACGCCACCTCGGGCGCTATACGGTCTCGGAGCGCCCGAGGTGGGGTGTAGCGATGAGCAGCCTCGGGATGGGCGAGTAGATCCTCCAGCCGCTCCGAAGGCAGGTCCTCACCCCACCCGAACGTCTCAGACAGGTTCGCCTGCGGGTCGCAATCGACGAGCAGCACCCGCCGGCCAGCTTCGGCGAACATCGCGCCAAGGTTCGCCGTCGATGTCGTCTTCGTGACGCCGCCCTTGTGATTCGCAAGCACGATCACGAACGCACCCGTGTCGATACGCACACCTCTACCGTCGTCTTTACGCCCGTCTACGCGACCGTCTTTACGCCCGTCTACATGTGCGCCGGGATCGGCGTCTACACACTCGTCTTCGTGTATGTCTGGATGGATGGATGTACCGGTCGCCATGAGCGCTCCTTGTGATCGTTAGTGGTGAGGTGGAGGACAGGGCTCGATGCACCGGCCCAGCGGCAGCACGACTCGAGCCGGACAGAGCCCGGAAAACGCACCGCCGCAACACCGGCGACCAGTCAACCCCCGTGTGGTTAGAAGCCCGACGATGGAGCCGCCAGGGCTACATGGGATCGCTGCGGACTCCGGCGAGATCGCCCGCGATGGGCGAGCGTCAGACGGCGGAGCGTCGGCCCGAGCCGCGCCGAATGTGCCGTCGGAAGTTTCTGGGCCAGTGACTCGATTTACTGGCCCAGAAAGGCCTGGGCTGCTCGCAAATAGCGGACAACATGACCGCACAACATGATCCATCCCAGGCAACTTTTGCCCTGGAAAGGGCCAGTTTTGAACACCGAGGATTCCTCTCCTGAAAATCGTGGTGTCCCCGGTTCAAGTCCGGGTCTCGCCATCCAGTAAAGGCGGGGGGTTTCGCGTTACGACCCCGACGCAGCCTCGGCACCGACGTCCCGAGAACGTTCCGGAGATTTCCGCCGAGCCTTCTGAGTCTGTTCCTCAGCGGCCAGTTACGCCAGCGACCGTGCGCCCGCATGAGCGATGGCGGACACCATCGCCGCCGGTTAGAGCTTGTCGCCATCTGAGAGGCGGGCTCTGATCGCTTCTGCCTGGGAAGGAACAAGGCAGACGATTACCCACTGCCGCTGCCCCAACGGCTCCCGCAAGGGGCTGAAAGCATTCGCGACGCCGTCCTGTAACACGACCAGTCGTCTGCGGACGCGGTTGCCTGCGCCACGTTCAACCTCGCACGATGTGACGATCTTCGCTACGACATCAAGGGCGACGCGCTGACGCGCGCCACCGGACGGCACTCGAAGGACGGAGTATCTTGATCTCATGGCAACGCGCACCATCAACCTGCCACTCGACGAGGCTCTGGTCGAGCGAGTCCGCAAAGCTGGCCCCACGCCCGACGTGATCAGTGACGTTGATGCAGTCGAACGCGCGCTCGCGATCTATCTCGGCGACCTGGCAATCGAAGCCGCCCAAGCCGCAGAGCCGCTCGACGAAGACGAGGCCGAACACCTCGCCGTCGAAGAGCTGCACGCGATGCGCCGCGAACGACGCGACGCGGCTTGATCGCAGCCGTCGTAGACCCCAGCGTTCTCGTCGCGGGCTTCATAGGCGATTCAAGCGCGTCACCTGGCCGCATCCGGTCCGCATGGCGCGAAGAGCGGTTCACACTCGTGATCTCGCCGAATCTCATTGCGGAGGTTGAAGACGTCCTGAGCCGCCGTAAGTTCGATCGGTGGGCTCGCGATGGCCAGGGCAGTGCCTACGTAGCCATCGTCTCGGCCATCGGCGCCACGTACCCTGACCCGCCGACTCCAGCCAGCGAAGTCCGCGACCCCAAAGATGACTATCTGGTCGCCCTGGCAAGAGCGACTGGCACGAGCGTGATCGTCTCAGTCGATCTAGATCTGCTTGAAGCCGATCTACCCGGAATCGCGGTGTACCGGCCACGCGCCTTCCTCGAACTGCTGGACCGAGCCTGAAGGGCCCACCGGCAGGCTGAGACGTCCCCAAAGCGTCCCCGACCAACCACACGAGCGACGACTGCGACGTCCGGCACCCCGGCTCACCGCCCGGTTTTACTGCACCCACGCGTCGCCGATATCACGCTTTCGTTCCGGCTACGACTGAAAATCGTGGTGTCCCCGGTTCAAGTCCGGGTCTCGCCATACGACGAAATCCCTGGGTTCCAGAGGCGACTGACAAGGCGGCGTCGTGTCCGGTCGGCTGGGCTGGCCGCAGCTTGTGCTTCGCTGCCACCGGTCAACCCAGCCACCTCGCCGCCTGGGAAGACCCGCTCACGCTCGCCGGCAGCGTGGCTGATATTGAGTCCGCACCGAGCTAGCCTGGGCGGTCGATGTACCACGTGATCCTTGACAGCAGCGGCAACCTTGTCGAGTCCTTCGATGAGGAGCGACAGGCCCGCGCGACGCTTGAGCAGATCGTCGGTGAGGCGCCGGAGGCGGCAGAGCACCTCGCCCTGGTGACCTACGACGAGCACGGCGAACCCGTCGGCGACGCGATCACGTTCAGCACACACGCCGCCGCTCGCTGAACCAGCCGCCCAGACGGTCAGCAGCACCGCCACGGTAGCGCCCAGGACCGCGAGCTCGCGCACACGCCGGCGCCGTCTCGCGTCCGGTCGGTGGCGTACAAACGTGGGCATGACCGACGAGCGCTTACTCAACAGGGTTCGGGAGTTGCGAGCACAGGGCTACGCGCCGGCGGAAGTCGCACGCGCGCTGGCGATCAGCAAGAGCGAGGCCACACAGCTCATAAGGGCAGTTGCAGCCGAGTCGCAGGGCGCGGCGTCCGGTCGAGCCGCCGATCGGGTCAGATGCTGGATCAACCCAGGCTGGCGGCAAGGGCTCAGGATCGACGGTCACGATGATTGGCCGGACGAGGAGGACGACGCTCAAGTCGGTGGCATCGCCGTCGTAATGACCGC
>JAJZID010000158.1 GCA_021810705.1 Actinomycetes bacterium | reverse complement strand
GGACGGCTGCCTGGTGACCGCCTCCCTCGACCTCCCCGTGCAGACCGAGACGCTGGTGTCAAGCACCGCCCCAGGCGTCGCCTGAGCCGTGTCCGGCAGCGCGCCCCCATGCCCTAGCATCGGCACACCGTGAGCCACGCATCACCGCTACCCGCGGCAGTTGCCGCCGATCTGCTGCTCGAGCCCTGGCTGGCCTGCCTGCGGGACGAGCTCGGCGGCGTGGCGCTGTTTGACTGCCACACGCATATCGGCTGCGCTGACCCCGACGGCTCGTGCTTTGAGCCTGATGAACTGCTCGACGCGATGGATGTCGCCGCCGAGCGCGCGGTCGTGTTCCCACTGGCCGAACCGGGCTCATACCGCGCCGCCAACGACGCGGTCCTCGCCGCCGCCGAGCGCGCAGACGGCCGTCTGGTGCCCTACTGCCGCGTGAATCCGATCAGCGACGGGGTGGCCGAACTCGAGCGGGCGGTGGCGCACGGCGCAGCCGGACTCAAGCTGCACCCGCGCGCGGAGCGCTTCAGCCTCGCCGCACCCGAGGTGGAGCGCCTGTTCGCGTTCGCGGACGAGCGGCGCCTGCCGGTGATCATCCACGCCGGCCGTGGCATCCCCTCGCTCGGCGCCGACGCGCTCGCGCTGGCCCGCAGACACGAGCACACCCCCGTGATCCTGGCCCATGCCGCAATCGCGGACCTCGCCTGGATCTGGCAGCAGGCCGCGGGCCAGCGCAACCTGTTCTTCGACACCGCCTGGTGGAACACGGCCGATCAGCTGGCGCTCTTCACGCTGATCCCGCCGGGCCAGATCCTGTTCGCCTCCGACGCACCCTACGGCCGGCCGGTTGCCAGCGCCACCCTGGCGCTGCGTGCGGCACTGGCGGCCGGGTTGAGCACCGAGCAGATCGCGGCGGTCTTCGGCGGACAGCTCGAGCGGCTGCTCTCAGGCCTCGAGCCGCTCGCACTGGGGCCCGCTCCCGGCGCACCGGTGCCCGGTCCGGGCCCGCTGCTCGAGCGCATCCACACGCTGTTGGTCGCCGCCTCGGCGCGGTTGAGCGCCGGCTATCCGGCGGAGGAGTACCTCGAGCTGGCACGCCTGGCCTGTGCGCTTCCCGACACGCACCCCGACGCAGGCGTGGCGGCCTCGATCCGTGAGCTGATCGACCGCCATGCCGCGCACCTCGCGAGCGACCCGCCGCATCGCGGGCCGCGCGTCCCGGGCGTGCACCTGATCTTCGTCGCCGCGGCGATCGCCCGCACGCCGTGGCTGCCGCTCCCGGCCACCGAAGCGCTGCGTGCCGGCGGCGCGGAGTCGAGCGCCGTGGGCGCGGGGGGGCGCTGAGCGTGCCCGCTGACGAGCGCTTCAGCTTCAGCATGCGCTTGGACGAGGACTACCGGTTCGTGGTCGATTTCGACCAGGCGGCGGTGCCGTCGCTGCTGATGGACGAGCCCGCTCCGCTCGGCGCCGGTGCAGGACCGAACGCGAGCCGCATCCTGGCGGCCGCGGTCGGCAACTGCCTGAGCGCCAGCCTGCTCTTCTGCCTGCGCCGCGCGCGGGTCGAAGTTCACGACCTGCGCACCACCGTCACCGGCACGCTCGTGCGCAACGAGGCAGGGCGACTGCGGATCGGAGAGGTGCAGGCGACGCTCGCGCCCACGATCGACGCGCAGGAGCTGCCGCGCATCCAGCGCTGCCTGGAGCTGTTCGAGGACTTCTGCGTGGTCACCCAGAGCGTTCGCGACGGCATCACCGTCAGCGTCAACGTCGAACCGACGAGCGGGCCCGAGGCGAGCGAGCACAGGCTTGACGTGTTGCGTCGGGACGAGTACGCGCGTCTGGATGAGGCCGGCCACGTTTACATGGATTACACCGGTGGTGGGCTGTATGCGGCCTCGCAGCTGCGTGAGCATATGCGTTTGCTCGAGTCGGGTGTGTTCGGTAACCCGCACTCGGTGAATCCGACCTCGCATGCGAGCACGGAGCTGGTGGAGCGCGCGCGAGCGCGTGTGCTCGAGTTCTTCGGGGCCTCGCCGGATGAGTACACCGCGATCTTCACGCCGAATGCGACGGGGGCGCTCAGGCTGGTTGGGGAGTCCTATCCGTTTCAGCAGGGCGACCGTTTCCTTTTGACCTTTGACAACCACAACTCGGTCAACGGGATCCGTGAGTTCGCGCGTGCGCGTGGCGCGCAGACGACCTATGTGCCGAGCGTCGCGCCGGAGCTGCGGGTCGACGAGGATGTGCTCGAGCAGTACCTGTCCCAGACCGCAGGCTCGCATCACAACCTCTTCGCCTACCCGGCGCAGTCGAACTTCTCCGGTGTCCAGCACCCGCCCCGGTGGATCGAGCGGGCCCAGGCAGCGGGCTTTGATGTGCTGCTTGACGCGGCCGCCTACGTGCCAACCAACCGGCTTGACTTGAGCCTTTGGCACCCTGACTTCGTCACGCTGTCGTTCTACAAGATGTTCGGCTGGCCGACGGGTGTGGGCTGCCTGATCGCCCGTCATGAGGCGCTGGCCAAGCTCGAGCGGCCCTGGTTCTCGGGCGGCACGATCGTCGCGGCGTTCGTGCAGCGCGACTACCACCGCTCGGCACCGGGTCCGGCGCACTTTGAGGACGGCACGGTGGACTACCTCAACCTGCCCGCGGTGCAGATCGGGCTTGACCACCTCGAAAGCGTCGGGCTCCAGACGATCCACGAGCGCGTGAGCGAGCTCAGCCAGCGCCTGATCGAGCAGCTTGTCGCGCTGCGCCACACAAACGGGGCACCCGCGGCGGTGATCTACGGGCCGCAGACAACCCAGGACCGAGGCGCGACGATCGCGTTCAATTTCCTGCACCCCGACGGGCGGATCGTCGATGAGCGTTACGTCGACCGGGTCGCAGGCGAGCACCAGATCTCCCTGCGGACCGGGTGCTTCTGCAACCCCGGTGCCGGGGAGGTCGCGTTCACGGTCTCAAAGGAGACGCTGCTCGGCGGCGAGTTCGGCGACGCGGTCACACTCGAGGACTACGTGCAACGGATCGGCCTGCCCTCCGGCGGCGCGATCCGGGCGTCACTGGGGATCGTCTCAAACGCCACGGACATCGAACGCTTCGCCACGTTCACACACGAGTTCATCGACCTCACCGCAACACCGGCCGACCTGCCACCACGCACCGTCTGCTGAGCGTCTCAACCGCGCTCGATCAGCTCGATCCTGTAGCCGTCGGGGTCGCGCACGAAGCACAGCCGCGAGCCGCCCTCGCGCACCGAGTACGGCGGCCGCTCGGGCGCGATTCCCTGCTCGGCCAAACGCGCGAGCGTGCCGTCCAGATCCTCGACGCCGATCGCGATGTGGCCGTAGCCCGTGCCGAGCTCGTAGCTGCGACCGTCGTGGTTATAGGTCAGCTCGAGCACCGACTCGTGATCGCCGAGCGAGTAGAAGTAGTTGGTGGCCTCACGCTCGCCGTCGCGGACGATGTCCATCTCGTGGACGAAGCGGAAGCCGAGCGCCTCGTAGAAGGCGCGGCTGCGGTCGGGATCGGTGATCCGGACCATCGTGTGAAGGAAGCTTGCGGTCATACGCCGCAGGCTACCCCGACCGCAGCGTCGGGCGCTCTCAGAGGCCGCGTGAAAGCGTGCTTGGAGCGGTCATGCCCCGAGCGCGCAGCGACTCCGGGTGATTCGGGTGCCGGGCGTCCTCACGCTGACGGCGACGAGCGCGCATCCTGGCGCGGCTCATACGAGCTACAGACTGAATCTCTCGTTCGGTCTTGGCCTCGTTGATAAGTGCCACGAGATCCATGTCCAGCTCCGGGTCGAAGAGGCTGGTATCCAGCTCATCTGTGGTCTTGGTGAATTTGAACATGAACATACTTTCGACCAAAAGTGCTCATAAGTCAAAGACCTATTTACTAATTTAGTCATAAGTATCCAGTATCAATCACACTGTCGTCACGCGATGGTGTCCAGGCGCGCGACGATCTCGTCCGCATGGCGGATGTAGGGCTCCAGGTCGAAGATCGCGTCCAGATCCAGTCCCGCGCCGGCCGGATCGGCGGCCAACAGGGTGCGCAGCGACACGCGCGTGTCGAGCGCCTGCTGGGCGAGCCGCTGGACGACGCGGTAGGCGTCGTCCCGGCTCGCCCCCCCTGCCACCAGCGCCAGCAGCAACCGCTGCGAGAACAGGGCACCGTGCGTGAGGTCGATGTTCTCGCGCATACGCGCCTCGTCAACGACCAGGCCGCGGATCACGCCGAGCATCCGCCGCTGCATGTGGTCTAGCAGGATCGTCGCGTCCGGCAGCATGATCCGCTCGACGCTCGAGTGCGAGATGTCGCGCTCGTGCCACAGCGCCACGTCCTCGAGCGCGGCCTGTGCGTAGCCGCGCAAGAGGCGCGCCAGGCCACTGATCTGCTCGCTCTTGATCGGGTTGCGCTTGTGCGGCATCGCGCTTGAGCCCTTCTGCCCTGCGGCGAACGGCTCGCGCGCCTCGCTGACCTCGGTGCGCGCCAGGTGGCGGATCTCAGTCGCCAGTCGCTCAAGCCCAGCCCCGGCCAGCGCGATCGCCTGCATGAGCTCGGCGTGGCGGTCGCGCGGCACCACCTGTGTGGAGACCGGCTCAGCCTCGAGCCCGAGGCGTGCGAGCACGCGGCGCTCAAACTCGGGCGAGGTCGCCGAGTAGGTGCCCACGGCGCCCGACAGCGCTCCCACCGACGCCTGCGCAAACGCGCGCTCCAGCCGCAGCGCGTTGCGGTGCGCCTCAAAGGCAAAGCCCGCGAGCTTGATCCCGAAGCTCGTCGGCTCGGCATGGATCCCGTGCGTGCGCCCAACACAGAGCGTGTGCACGTGTCTGCGTGCGCCGGCGGCCAGCTCGGCCACCAGCGCGCGCGCGTCCGGCAGGACCAGCTCCCCGACCGCTTTGAGCTGCAGCGCAAGGCCCGTGTCGAGCACATCGGAGGAGGTCAGGCCGTAGTGGATCCAGCGCCCCGCCTCTCCGGCCGAGGCCGCGAGCACGTCGACAAACGCGGCGGTGTCGTGGTCGGTGACGCGTTCGCGCTCGTTGACCGCCTGCACCGTGAAGGTCGCCTGCCGGATCGCCTCAAGCTCCGCGGGCGTGGGTCCCTCCATCTCCTCGCAGGCCGCCACCTCGACGCGACGCAGCGCCTCAAAGCGGGCGTGCTCAGACCACAGCTCGCCGATCTCCCTGCGCGTGTAACGCTCGATCATCCCGGCCCGAGTCTACGTGAGCGCCAGCGCTCGGAAGGGGCCGCGCCCAGCGGGGCGCGGCAACCCATCCGCTAGCTTCTGGCGGCGATGCAGCCGAACCCTTCCCCGCGCGCAAACAGACCGGTGGTCGGCCTGGTGGGCGCCGGCCAGCTCGCAAGGATGGGCTGGCAGGCGGCGATCTCACTCGACGTTGGCCTGCTCTGCCTGGGCGCCGCCGGGGACGCCGCCGCGCTGGCGGGGGCGCCGGTGATGGCGGGCTCGGCGCGTGACGGCGCGTCGCTCGCCGCGCTGGCAGCGCGGACAGACGTGTTGAG
>JAJZID010000157.1 GCA_021810705.1 Actinomycetes bacterium | reverse complement strand
AGTGGCTGACGTTGGCGAAGTTGGAGTAGTGGCCCGCCATCAGCTCCGGCGAGAAGTGGATGTTGATGCGGCGTTCTTGGGGCTCGGGTTGATCCATAGCTGCCTAGTATCACATCGGTGCGCGTTATCGTCCTCGCCGTAGGCCGTATCCGGCCCCCGTTCAGCGACGCCGTCGCTCACTACACCAAACTCCTGGGCCGCCACACGCGGCTTGAGCTGATCGAGGTCCGCGACGCTGCGGCGGCCTCGGCACGGGTTCCGCAGCAGGCGTTCGTCTCGCAGCTCGAGGCCACTGGCGAGGCGCTCGACTCCCAGGAGCTGAGCGAGTTCCTCGAAGCGCGCCGGCGCAGCGGGCGCGACCTCTGCTTCGTGATCGGCGGCCCCTTCGGCGGCCTCGAGCTTCCGCGCACCGACCACCAGCTGTCGCTCGGGCGGCTCACGCTGCCCTACCAGCTGGCCCGCGTGGTGTTGCTCGAGCAGATCTACCGGGCGCACAAGATTCTCGCTGGCGAGCCCTACCACCACTGACTCGGCGCCTCGCTGCGGCATGGCTGGCCGGCAGGCTAGGCTCTAGCTTCAAATGCAGTGGGGCACCACCGACATGGCGCACGCGGGTCGATGAGCGACCCTGTCGCCGCACTCAAACAGTCTGTCGCCGATGCAGCGTTGCAACTGCGCGCCGGGACGCCGGCGGAGAGCCAGCCGTCGGCGCGCCTGGATCGCGCCCGCCGGGCCGGCCAGGGTCACTACGCGACGAACGCAGCGATGCTGCTGGCACCGGCGCTCGGCCTTCCCCCCCGCGAGATCGCCCAGATGCTCGGGACCCAGCTCACGCAGGCGCTGGGCGGGAGCCTGCTGAGGTTTGCGGTTGCGGGCCCCGGGTTCCTCAACCTGGAGTTCTCCGACGACTGGTACCGGTCTGCGCTGCGGGCCCTGCTCGAGGCGGGTGAGAGCTTCGGCACGGGTGGCGCCGCGCACCCCGAGCGGATCCTGCTCGAGTTCGTCTCGGCCAACCCCACCGCCGTGCTCGTCGCCGCGAGCGGCCGCCATGCCGCCTACGGCGACGCGCTCGCCCGGATCCTGCGCTTCCACGGGCACAGCGTGTCGACCGAGTACTACTTCAATGACGCCGGCTCGCAGATCCAGCGCCTCGGTGAGTCCGTCCGCGCCCGCGCGCTCGGCCAGGAGCCACCCGCAGACGGCTACCAGGGTTCCTACGTGACCGAGCTGGCGGCCGAGATCGAGGGTGCGGATGACCCCGCTGTGCCGGTGGATGCGGTCGCCGGTCGCGCCGTCGCGATTCTGCTTGAGCGGATCAAGGCAACGCTGGTGCGCTACGGCGTGCACTTCGACACGTTCTTCAGCGAGCGCACCCTGCACGAAGGCGCGCCAAGTCCGCTTGAGCGTGCGCTCAGCCGCCTGCGCGAGGCTGGGCACGTGTACGAGCACGAGGGCGCCGTCTGGCTGCGCACCACGACCTTCGGTGACGACAAGGACCGTGTGCTGTTGCGCTCCGGCGGCGAGCCAACCTACTTCGCCGCCGATGTCGCCTACATGGAGAACAAGCGCGAGCGCGGCTTTGAGCGCCAGCTGCTGCCCGTGGGGGCCGATCACCACGGCTACGTCGCACGCCTGAAGGCAGCGTTTCAGGCGCTCGGCAACGATCCGGACCTGCTCGAGCCGCTGATCCTCCAGTTCGTTCACCTGGTCGAGGGCGACGCCCGTGCGGCGATGTCGAAGCGGCGCGGCGAGTTCGTCACCCTGGACGAGCTGCTGGACGAGATTGGCGTCGACGCCACGCGCTACTTCATGTTGCAGAGCTCGCACGAGCGCACGCTCGACCTGAACCTCGACCTCGCTCGCTCAGAGTCGTCGGAGAACCCGGTCTACTACATCCAGTACGCCCACGCGCGCCTCAGCTCGATGCTCACGAGGGTCGGCGATGAGCGCGTCTCGCTCGCGGTGGCGGCCGATGCCGGTTGGAGCTCGCCAGCGGGCGAGCTCCACAGCTCCGAGCAGGAGCTGATCAGGAAGCTGCTTTCGCTGCCCGACGAGGTTGCCGAGACGGCACACCGGCGTGCGCCGCATCGCATGGCCGCCTACGCGCTGGAGCTGGCGCAGGACTTCACCGCGTTCTACCGAGATTGCAAGGTGGTCGGTGCGCAGCCGTTCGAGACCGAGTCGTTCCGGATCGCGCTGTGCGCGGCGACGCGCACCCAGCTGGCTGTCGTGCTTGGGCTGCTCGGGGTGAGCGCGCCCACCTCGATGTAGGCGCGCCGCTACTCAGATGAAACGGTCGAGCTCGGCGTCCAGGCGCTGAGCGTCTGTGCCGGCCAGCGGCTCGGCGACCGGCAGCATCAGCTGGGCCGCACGCCGCGACCGCGCTCGCCACTTGGGTAGCGTGAACAGGAGCAGCGCCACACCACCCAGAAAGACGACCGGCGGCAGCACGTAGACGGTCAGGTTGAAGCCGCTGGCGGGTGGCTGGGCCAGCACCGCCGGGCCGTACTGGGCCACCATGCCGGCCTTGACCTGCGCCATGTCGAGCCCCTTGGCCAAGAGGCTGCGCATGTACTGCTGCTCGGAGATCGCCTGGGGCGAGTCCACCAGCTCGAGCGGCTCGTGGCAGGAGACGCACATGAACTGCGACAGGGCGGCCGTGTAGCCGGGAGTCGCGGCCAGCGCGCTACCGGCCAGCGCGCCGCCGGCCAGCGCGGCCGAGAGCGCGAGCGTGACAAACACCGCGAGCAGGCGCCGCAGCATCACGCCGAAAGTCCCAGCACGCGGGCGAGCGTGCGGTTGAGCCATTGGCCGGACAGTTGATATGTCCGGGCCGCAAGCACATCGCCGTTGCGGCCGATGATGAACGTCTCGGGTACGCCGTTGACCCCGTAGGGCGCGACGAAGTTATCTCCGGGGTCAAGCAGCACCGGATAGCTCAGGTGATAGCGGCGCATGTAGCCGGCGGCATCGGTGCTGGAATCCTGGTAGGTGATGCCCACCAGCTCGCCGCCGTGCGCGCTCAGCAACCTCTGCGCACGGCGCAGGAGCGGCGTCTCGTCCTGACAGGCGATGCACCAGCCGGCGAACACGTTCAGCATCACGACCTTGCCACGCAGCTGGCTCAGGCTCTCCCGGTGCGAGCTGCCGAGCAGCTGCAGGCGCATCGTGTAGTTCGGGGCCGTTGGCTTCTGCCCGCGGTTGACCCGCGCCGCCAGCGCGTTGCCGGGGCCGTTGGCGCTGACGCCGAATGCGAGCACGGCCAACAGCGCGACCACCACCAGCGAGACAACACCCGGAACCAGGTACCTGCGCATCGCACACAGAGTAGCCGCAGTTCGCCCCTGCTCGACTCACCATAGAATGTGGCCTGTGCGGGTGTAGCTCAGTTGGTAGAGCGTCGGCTTCCCAAGCCGAAGGTCGCGGGTTCGAACCCCGTCGCCCGCTTCAACAAAGCCCTGTAAACGGAGTGTTTTGCGTTTGCTTTGTCGGGCTGGCCAACAGACCGTGTCCCGAATGTGTCCCGGTGAGGGTGTATGTTCGGTCCGGAGAGCACCCGTCCGCAGCGCCCCTCGGGACACGTTTTCCGCGTCGATCGCAAGCGCGGACCGGTCTATTACGCGAAATACCGCCTACCCGACGGTCGCCAGGTGCAGAAGTTGCTGGGACCAGCCTGGACCGAACGTGGGCGCCCACCCGCCGGGTACTTCACCAAGCGGCTCGCCGAGGATTGGCTTCGCGACACGCTGACGGAGGTACGCCGCGGCACGCTCCCGGGGTTGGTGCGCACCGGGACAACCTTTGCGGATGCCGCCGCGGAGTGGTTGCGCTACGTCGAGCACGACCGCGCAGTGAAGCCCTCGACGCTGGTCGAGTACCGATCCGCGACGAAACAGCTCGTCACTGAGTTCGGGGAGCTGCCGGTTGAGGACCTCACAGCAGCGCATATCGAGGTCTGGCGTTCCCGCCTCGGCGAAGGGCGTGCCCGGCCGCTCACCAATCGCACCCGCAACAAGCTGCTGACTGTTCTGGGCGGGATCATGGAGAGGGCGCGCAAGGTCCACGGCCTGTCGTCGAACCCGGCGCGCGAAGTCGAGAAGCTGCGCGAGCGCTACGACGCGACCCATTTCGAGTTCTACTCGCCTGAGGAGGTACACGCGCTGGCGCGCGCCGCCGCCTCCGACCAGGACGGCGCAATCTTCCTGACCGCGGCGTTCACCGGCCTACGTCGTGGCGAGCTGATCGCGCTGCGCTGGCGCGACGTCGACTTCGAGCGGTCGTCGATCCGTGTCTCAGGCAGCTACGCGAACGGGCAGCTCACCGCCCCCAAGTCCGGCCACGGTCGTGTCGTGCCGCTGGTGCCGGAGGTCGCGGCCGTCCTCGCACAACTCGGCCAGCGACGGGATTTCGTCAGTGATGACGACCTCGTCTTTCCCGGCGAGCTCGGTAGCTACCTCGACGGCTCAGCCCTGCGTCGGCGCTTCGCCGCCGCCTGCGTACGCGCTGGCCTGCGCCCGATCCGCTTCCACGATCTGCGCCACACGTTCGGGACGCTCGCGGTACGGGGCGCCGAGTCGATCATCGAGCTCCAGAACTGGCTCGGTCATGCAGAGGTCCGCACAACGATGCGCTACACGCACTACCGCGAGCAGGCTGACGCCGCCGCTCGGCTGGCGAAGGCGTTCGGCGACGACCAGAGCCTTGCTGCCGATCCAGCTGAGGCTTCGTCGCCGACCGATGCCTGAGGCCGAACCGATCTACCTCCCCGGCGCTGAGCACGCCTACATCCCGGATGGGAAGTTGCGGGACTACGCGCTGAATCCGCATCACGCACGCGGCGGCGCGAAAGCCCGTGTGTTTGGATCGGCCCTCGGATTCGAACAGGCGGACTGGGTTTGGCTACGCGACCAGATCCTCGCGAAGGTCCGGAACATCCCGGTCTCCGGGGCACCGGAGTGACGCCCACGGCGTCCGCTACACGGTCGTTGTGCCCATCCTCGGCCGCAACGGCCGACTGCGAGACGTGGTGACTGGCTGGATCATCGAGCCTGACAAGCCGCCCCGCATGACCACAGCGTACGTCTCACGGCGGAGGAATCCTTGAGAGCGTCGCCGGTCGTGCGATCATCTGAGGCCATGGAGCAACTTGACGTCGTAGAACTGCTGGCCGAGATCGCCGGCGTTGAAGCCGATCATGCCTGGCCGGCCGGGACCGAGGGAGTTGTCCTGGAGCTGTGGAAGGACAGCGCCCTGGTCGAGATCAGCAGCGACGACGGTGAGACGCTCGACATGATCGACGTGCCGCTCGACCAGGCCAAGGTCATCTGGGTAGCCAAGGACCACCCCTCCCCGGCTGCGATCGACGACATCTCCGTCCGAGCGGCGGATACTCGCGCGCGGCGCGGCTGACCGTCGAAGTCAACTCCTCAGCGCCCGGGACGTTACGGCACGGAAGGGGACGCTTGGGGACGCAAGCACTCTGTGCGTACAGTATGGGTCCTCTTGGAGGGGCCGGTGCACGCGTCGAC
>JAJZID010000156.1 GCA_021810705.1 Actinomycetes bacterium | reverse complement strand
TCGAGTCGATCTCCCAAGATGATGGTCTGGTGCGGATCGAGGCGGTGGCGCTGGTCGAGACCGAGTCGCAGAAGGGCATTCTGATCGGTTCCGGGGGGCACATGATCAAGGCGATTGGCGTGGCGGCGCGCCGCGCGATCGAGCGTGAGCTCGGTGGCCGTGTGCATCTGGCGCTGCAGGTGCGGGTGCGTCGCCACTGGCGTGGCGACGAGCGCGTGCTCGATCGGCTGGGAATCGAGTAGTCGATGGCGGTCGCAGACCCGGATCGTGAGCCGCTGCGGCGCCAGGACGCGTTCGACGCCGAGTTCAGACGCGTCGAGGTGGACATCTATCTGACCACGGCCGGTGTCGTCGAGCAGGCCCGCGCACTCGAACAGCGGGCGGCCGAAGCCAACCTGATCTCGCGCGTGCGCCGCGCACAGCTCTTGCGCGCCGATGCGATCGGGCGTCGTGGCCAGGTGGAGGAGGCGCTGCGGCTGCAGATGGAGCTCCTCACCGAGGCTGAGCTGGACGCTGACCGCATGATCTGCGCGCGCGCGCAGTGTCTGCTTGCAGCCACCTACGACCGCCTGGCCGAAGCCGGCAAGGCGCTGCTCGCCGCCGAGGAGGCCGTGAAGCTGCTCGCGCCCGCAGACCCGCCGCACTGGCACGCGGAGCACATGATGACGCTCGCGGTCTGCACCTCCTATTGGCGCCAGGGAAGCGTCGATTACACGACCTTCGACGAGGCGGTCAGGCTTGCGCGTGTGGCTGACGAGCCAGTCCTGCTGCTGGCGACCCTCAACAACTACGCCTACACGTCGCTGGAGCATCCCGAGCACCGCGGCGCCGGCGTGGCGATGGTGCAGGAGATGCGCCGGCTGATCGACGAGCGCCTCGGTGGCCGCTGCCCGTCGGCCTGGCTTGACACGATCGCCGTGGGTCTGCTTCAGGCTGGCCAGCTCGACGCCGCCGCCGAGGTGAGCGACCAGGCCGTCAGCGCCGCCCCCGTCGACCTGGTGGAGCCCTCCGCCAGGTCGCTCTGCATCCTCACAAACGCCAAGATCGAACGCGCGCGGGGCAACCGCGAAGCTGCCCACGAGCGGGCGCTTGAGGCGGCTGCCCTGGCACGCGATTCGGGCGTCAGCGAGGCCATCGCGCTGACGCTCGACGAGCTATCCGAGCTGGCGGCGCTCGACGGCGACTACAAGCTCGCCTACCAGCGGCTGCGTGAGCGAAACGCGCTGCTTGACCGTCATCGCAGTGAGCGCAGCGAGCTGCACGCGGTCACGCTGCAGGCGATCTACGCCGTCGAGGTCGAGCGCCAGCAGCGGCTGGCGCTCGAGGCGTTGGCCGACACCGACCCGCTGACCGGTCTCTACAACCGTCGCTATATGGCCCGGCGCCTGAGCGAGCTCGCTGGCGAGCCGTTGACGCTCGCGCTCATCGACCTCGACCACTTCAAGGTGATCAACGACCGCTTCGGACACGATGCTGGCGACGCGGTGCTCCAGGAGCTCGCCGACATCCTGCGCGCGCACGTCCAGCGGGCGGGTGGCGATGCGGGCTTCGTGGCGCGGATCGGCGGTGAGGAGTTCCTGCTGGTCCTGCCGCTGCTCGAAGCCGAAGAGGTCGCCCGTTGCTGCGAGCAGCTGCGCTCCCATGTCGCAGGTTGGGATTGGCCAAGCGTCGGGCGAAAGGTTGCCCTGACGGTCAGCATCGGTGTCGCGATCGAGCCCGGCGGCGCTGGCAGCGAGCCCTCGGGCCTGCTGAGCCGCGCGGACGCGCAGCTCTATCACGCCAAGCGCGCGGGTCGCAACCGCGTCGCCATGGAACGGCCGCGCTGAGGCGCGGGCCCATAGACTCTGCGATCGTGGTCGTTTCAGAGCTTGATTTCGGAGCGGATGGCCTGCTCCCGTGCATCATCCAGGATTGGCGAAGCGGTGAAGTTCTGACGCTCGCTTACATGAACGCCGAAGCATTCGAGCTCACACAGCGCACGGGGGAGATGCACCTGTTCAGCCGCTCACGGCAGGAGCTGTGGCACAAGGGTGCCACCTCGGGCAACATCCAGCGCCTCCGCGCGCTGCGCTACGACTGCGACGCCGACGCCCTGCTTGCGCTCGTGGAACCGGCCGGTCCCGCCTGTCACACCGGCGCGCGCAGCTGCTTCTACCGGGGCGAGCCCGAGCCCGGCGCGCCGCGCACACAGGCACCGTTCGAGGTGCTGCCCGGGCTCGAGCGCACCGTCGCCGAGCGGCGCGCCGCCGCTCCCTCAGGCTCCTACACCGCGATGCTGCTGGCCGACCCGGTCCACATCGGCGAGAAGGTGCAGGAGGAGGCGGAGGAGGTGGCGCGCGCGGCGCGGGAAGAGAGCGACGAGCGCGTCGCCAACGAGGCCGCCGACGTGCTCTACCACCTGACGGTGCTGCTGGCGAGCCGCTCCCTGACCCTGGCGGACGCCGAGCGCGTGCTCGACGAGCGCCGCGCCTGAAGCCGCGGTCCGCTGCCATGCAGGACGCTGCGCCACTGACCGAGACCTGGATCGAGGACACTGAGACGCCCGTGTCGGCGTTCCTCAAGCTGCGTGCCGCCGCACCGGGCGAGCCCACCTTTCTGCTCGAGTCCGCCGAACAGGGGCGCGCCGGGCGCTTCAGCTTCATCGGCCACCGACCGCGCCAGGTGCTGCGCTGGTCGCTTGGCGATCCGGGCGATCCCTACGCGTTGGTGCAGGCCGAGCTTGACCGGGTCGCGACCCGCCAGCCGGAGGGGGTTGAGCTACCGTTCGGGGGCGGCGCCGTGGGCATGTTCGCCTACGACCTCGTGCGCACCGTGGAGGCGCTCGGCGAGCCGCGCCCGGATACGCTCGGGCTGCCGGACCTGGCGCTGATCTTCACCGACACGCTGCTGGCCTTCGACCACCTCAAGCACACTGTCACGGCCGTCGCGCACCCCGGCGACGAGGCTGACACGGCGCGCGCGAAGGTCGAGGCGATCCGCGAGATCCTCGCGCGCCCGCTGCCCCGGACGGCGCTTGGACCAGAGACCACCCACCGCACAGCGCCGGCCTTTCGGTCGAACATGATGCGCGAGGACTTCGAGGCAAACGTCGCGCGGATCGTCGAATACATCCATGCCGGCGACGTCTTTCAGGTGGTGCCCTCGCAGCGCTGGTCGGCGCGCTCGCCGGTGAGCGGCTTTTCGATCTACCGCGGCCTGCGGGCCGTGAACCCCTCGCCGTACATGTACTACCTGGACTTTGGCGACTTCGAGCTGGCCGGTGCCAGCCCCGAGCCGCTGCTAACCGTAAGCGGCCGGCGGGTCAGCACCACCCCGATCGCCGGCACGCGGCCGCGCGGTGCCACCGCCGAGGAGGATGCGCGCTACGCCCGCGAGCTGCTCGCCGACCCCAAGGAACGCGCCGAGCACGTGATGCTCGTGGACCTCGGCCGCAACGACATCGGTCGCGTCTGTGAGTACGGCTCGGTCCACGTCGACGACCTGATGCTCGTTGAGCACTACAGCCACGTGATGCACATCGTCTCCAACGTCAGCGGCACGCTGCGCCCCGGTGTGCGCGCCTTGGATGCGCTGCGCGCCGTGCTGCCCGCCGGCACCCTGTCGGGCGCTCCGAAGGTCCGGGCGATGCAGATCATCGACGAGCTCGAGCCGGTCAAACGCGGCGGCTACGGTGGCGCGATCGGCTACGCGAGCTACGGTGGCGACCTCGACACCTGCATCCACATCCGCACCGCGGTGATCAAGGACGGGTGGGTCCATGTCCAGGCCGGAGGCGGTACCGTGGCCGACGCGAAGCCCGCGAACGAGTATGAGGAATCGTTGAACAAGTCAAAGGCTCTGATCAAGGCGATCGAGACCGCGGTCGCACAGCCGGGTTGGGACTGAGCATCGATGCGCATCCTCGTGATCGACAACTACGACAGCTTCACCTACAACCTCGTCCAATACCTCGGCGAGCTCGAGACGCCACCGCATGAGATCGATGTGGTCCGCAACGATCAAGCGACCGTCACGGAGCTGCTCCAGCGCGGTTACGACCGGGTCGTGGTTTCCCCGGGCCCGTGCACACCGGACGACGCCGGCATCAGTCTGGAAGCGCTCAGACGCTTCCCTGCCGCGCAGATCCCGACGCTCGGCGTCTGCCTCGGCCACCAGGCGCTCGTGCAGACATGGGGCGGGCGCGTCGTCCGCCACGCGCCGGTTCACGGCAAGACCTCCCGGATCGAGCACGATGGGCGCACGATCTTCAGGGGGCTGCCGCAGAGCCTCGAGGTGGGTCGCTACCACTCGCTGGTCGTCGACCCCGCTTTGCCAGAGCTGATCGAGTGCAGCGCCACCGGCGACGGCGTCGTGATGGCCGTACGCCACCGTGAGCTGCCGGCCGAGGGCGTGCAGTTTCACCCTGAGTCGGTCCTCACCGAGCACGGCCGCGAGCTGCTTGCCAACTTCGTGGAACAGACGCGATGAGCGAGCTTCTGACGCGAGCGATCGACCGCCTGGCCGACGGGCAGGATCTCAGCGAGACCGACGCTGCCGAGGCACTCGCGGAGATCATGGCCGGCGAGGCGACAGACATTGAGATCGCCGGCTTTCTGATCGCCCTGCGCGTAAAGGGGGAGACGGTCCCGGAGTTGGCCGGGCTGGCGCGCACGATGCGCGCCCTGGCGGCGTTCGTGCCGACTCGCGGTGAGGACCTGCTTGACACCGCGGGCACCGGCGGGGGGCGCACCACCTTCAACGTCTCGACCACTGCAGCGCTGATCGCCGCCGCCGCCGGCTGCACGGTGGCCAAGCACGGCAGCCGCTCATCAACCGGGCTCTCCGGCTCCGCCGACGTGCTGGAGGCGCTGGGCGCGCGCATCGACCTGGATGCGCGGGCGGTGGGTCGCTGCATCGACGAGATTGGCTTCGGCTTCATGTTCGCCCCCTACCACCATCCCGCCAGCGCCCGGGTGGTGAAGGTCCGCAAGGAGCTCAAGGTCCGCACCACCTTCAACTTCCTCGGGCCGCTGACCAACCCCGCCGGCGCACGGCGCCAGCTGCTCGGCGTCTCTGACATCGCCAAGCTCGACAAACTGGCCGGGGCGCTTGAGCTGCTCGGCTCAGACCACGCGCTGCTGGTTTCCAGCGAGGATTCGCTTGACGAGCTCAGCATCTCCGCCCCCACCCGTGTCGTCGAGGTGCGCGCCGAGCGGATCGACAGCTACACGGTCATCCCAGAGGATGTCGGCCTGCCACGCCACCCCGCGGACGCCGTGCCCGGCGGTGACGCGCAGGCCAACGCCCAGACCGCCCGGCAGATCTTCGCGGGCGAGCCAGGAGCCGCGCGTGACCTGGCCGTCTTCAATGCGGGCGCCGCGATCTACGCCGGTGGCCGCGCCGAGAGCCTCGCCGAGGGCGTGGCGCTCGCACAGCGGGCACTCGACTCCGGTGCCGCCGCCACCAAGCTCGAGGAGTTCGTGGCGCTCACCCAGGCGCTTGCGCCGGGAGCGCCCCAGCCGTGAACGTGCTCGAGCAGATCGTGACCGACACCCGCGCCGCGGTCGCCCGCCGCGCTGAGTCCGTGCCGCTGGCGGCGCTCGAGCAGG
>JAJZID010000155.1 GCA_021810705.1 Actinomycetes bacterium | reverse complement strand
TCGAGCGTGGAGCGGTTCCGGCAGCTTGCCGAAGCCCGCCGCGAAACGTGGCTCGGCGAGGGAAGCTCTGCCGTGCAGCAGCAGGCACTGCGGGATTTCGACCGGGCGCTTTGAGAACTGGCGTGAGGGGCGCGCGAGGCGTCCGACGTGGTAGAAGGCCGGGGTGCATGAGAGCTTCACGATCCGTGACGTGAGCGTCCACCGGTTTGCCCGGCGTTGGGCGGCGATCCTTGTCCCGAAGGTAGGGTGGGTCAGGTTCAGGCTGTCCCGGCCGCTCCCGGACCAGTGCGGGATGGCGCGGTTCACGATGGACCGTTGCGGGCGTTGGCATGTGAGCTTCACCGCCCCGCAGCCCGTGATGCTGCGGGCGCTCACCGGGACGGTGGTCGGTATCGACCTCGGCGTGGCCGCCGCCGTGACGTTGAGCGACGGCCGCCAGTTCCGGGCGCCTGTGATGACGCCCGGCGAGGCGCAGCGGTTGCGGCGGTTGGAGCGCCGCAAAGCCCGTCAGCAGAAACGCTCCAACCGACGGGAGCGCACCAAACACAGCATCGCCCGACTGCACGCCCGGCAAGCGGACCGCCGCAAGGACTTCATCGAGCAGACCTCAACACGATTGGTGCGTGAGCACGACCTGATCGCCCTTGAGAACCTGAACGTCAGGGGGATGCTCGCAAGCGCTCGTGGCACCGTCGAACAGCCCGGCACAAACGTCCGGCAAAAGGCCGGGCTGAACCGTGCCATCAGCCAGCAGGGCTGGTCGATGCTACGCCGCCGGATCAAGGACAAAGCCGCGACCTGCGGTGTGCGGGTGATCGCGGTCGATCCGTGCCGAACCTCACAGACCTGTAACGCCTGCGGTCATGTGGACCCGGCCTCGCGCGAGAGCCAAGCGCGGTTTCGGTGTACCGGCTGTGGGCATGCAGCACACGCGGACATAAACGCCGCGCTCAACATTCTCGCCGCCGGGCTGGCGGTCACAGGACGTGGAGGGACAGCCGGAAGCAGCGGCCCCGACGAAGCGTCAACCCTGGCAGACGCGGCATGAGCCGCCCCGAGGGACTCCCCGTCCGCAAGGGCGAGGAGGAAGTCAAGAAGGCGAGATCGGGCTATGAGAGCGTCGGTCGCTGCTCGTCAGAGCGCCCCCGGCCGAGATCCAAACCCTGCGACGATCCCGGCTGAGGTCCCGCCTCCTGCAGGAGAAGCCGTTGCAGCGTTGGGGCGAACATCGCATCGCAGTCGAAGAACTGCGCGTCGATGTCCTCGACGATGGTGATCGCGCGTTGGGCGAGACTGGCGCCCTGGGCGGTCAGGCGCACCCTGCGGGCACGGGTGTCGGTGCGATCGACCTCACGGGTGATGAGCCGCTCCCTGCTCGGTTAGCCACGAGGTGCAGGCGAGCAGCACGAACTGCACATGTGTGAGCCCGATTGGCGCAAGCGCGCTCGTGATCGCGCGCTGCCAGGACAGCGTGAGGCGCCAGCGCAGAAAGCCGGGACTGGTCGCCAGCCCCTCCGGGAAGCGGCTCACCCCCGCGTCGCGGGTGTCTGGCGCGCGGCGTAGTCCACCAACGCATGGAGCGTATCGGCGAAGTCCGCACTGACTGCGGGGCCGATCTGCTCGGCCGCCGGGCCAGTCGCGTCGAGGCGGTGGACGACTCGGCTGCGAGCGGCGCCGAGGCACGCGAGGCTGTGCGTCACGCGCACGACGGTGCCGCCGAGGGACGCCTCGTCGACGAACCGCTCGCCCTCAAGGACTTCGGCGAGGCGCAGGGCGACGGGTTCCTGGCCGAGCGGGGTCATCGTGATCGTGCTGCCAGCGACAAACGGGCCGCTCAGCTCGACGCGGGTAACGCCCGCGTCCCACTCCGGCCAGCGCTGAACATCAGCCCACGCCGGCCAGATCGCCTCTGGTGCGACCGTTGTCTCGACGCTGTGCTCCGCCGTCCACATACCGACCTCCTGACCCTGCGCGTAGATGATCTGTGCGCTGACTAACGTCTGAGCACAGAGCCGTCAACACCCTTGCACCGGCGTGGCCCGCCGGCGCTGCGTGACAGTCCGCGTTGGCCTGCGCCTCGCTAACGGCCAGCGGCGCGCCGGTAGCGGCGCACGGCCAGCGGCGAGAACACAAGCAGGATGAACGCCACCCAGGCGAACGCCTGCCAGAGCTGGTCGGGTGATGGCTGCCCGGTCCACAGCCAGCGCAGTTCGTTGACGATGATCGTGAACGGGTTGACGTCTGAGAACTGGCGCAGCGGGGTCGGCAGCGACTGGCCCGGAACGAAAGCGGAGGAGATGAAGGTCAGCGGGAAGACGGCGAGGAAGCCGACGGAGTTGGCCGCCTCTGGTGACTTCACGAGCAGCCCCAGGAACGCGAACACCCACGAGAAGGCGTAACCGAAGGTGAGCGCCAGCACCAGGCCGAGCAGCACGTGCAGCACAGCGGTCTGGAACGAGAAGCCGATGATCAGGCCGGTGACGATCAGGATCGTCATGGAGAGGCCGTTGGTCACGATGTCTGCCGAGGTCCGACCGGCGAGCACCGCCGCGCGGGACATCGGCAGCGAACGGAAGCGGTCGATGATGCCCTTCTGCATGTCCTCGTTGAGGCCGAGCGCGGTGACGAAGCCGCCAAAGGCGATGTTCTGGACGATGATCCCCGGGATCAGGTACTCAGCGTAGGAGCCGCCCGGGACCCGGATCGCGCCGCCGAACACGTAGCGGAAGAGCAGCACGAACATGATCGGCTGCAGCGTGAAGGCCAACAGCAGCTCGGGCGCGCGCGGCAGCCGGATCAGGTTGCGCTCGGTGACCACGAGCGTGTCTGAGAGCAGCCGCCTCACGCCTGATCCTCGCTGGCGGCAGCGTGCCCGGTGAGCGCCAGGAACACGTCGTCGAGCGTCGGTCGGCGCAGCGCGATGTCGTCCACCCCGATCCCGGCGGCGTCGAGCCTGCGCACCGCCTCAATGATTGCGCCGCTGCGGCCCCTGACACCGACACGAACCAGGGCACCCGACTGCGCCGGCAGCTCATCTGACATCCCCACCAGCGCCTGCGCGGCTGCGGCGGCCTGCGAGGCGTCCTCGAGGTGCACCTCGAGCCGCTCGCCACCGACCCGGTCCTTGAGCTCGTCGGGCGTGCCCTCGGCGATCACGCTGCCATGGTCGATCACCGCGATCCGGTCGGCGAGACGATCGGCCTCATCCAGGTACTGCGTTGTGAGCAGCACCGTCGTGCCCTCGCTGACGAGCTTCTCAATCACGTCCCAGAGATCCAGACGGCTGCGCGGGTCAAGGCCCGTGGTGGGCTCGTCCAAAAACAGCACCGGCGGCTTGGCGACGAGCGCCGCCGCGAGGTCAAGCCGCCGGCGCATGCCGCCGGAATAGGTCTTCACCGGCCGGCCGGCCGCCTCGACGAGATCGAACTGCTCGAGCAGCTCGCGACCACGCGCCTTCGCGGCCGCGCGCCGGAACCCGTAGAGCCGGCCCACCATCGTCAGGTTCTCGAGGCCCGTGAGGTTCTCGTCCACAGCCGCATACTGGCCCGCCAGCCCGATCCGCTCGCGCAGCCGGTTCTGGTCTGACACAACGTCGATGCCCGCGACCGAGGCCGAGCCGGCGTCGGGTGTGAGCAGCGTGGTGAGGATACGGACCAGGGTGGTCTTGCCGGCGCCGTTGGGGCCGAGCAGTCCGAGCACCGTAGCCTGCGCGACATCGAGATCGACCCCGCGCAGCGCGCGCACATCACCAAAGGACTTGGAGATGCCGCGCGCGCTGATCGCAGCCTCTGGGCTGACGGTGGTCTCGCTCCCGCCCGAGCTTGGCCCTCCGATCGTTGCGCTCACGGCCCCCACTATGCCGCATCAAGGGGTCGCCACGCCGGTTCAGGAGCGGGCGTGGCGCGGCCTGCCGCGCAGGTCACAGCCGAGCGCCGGGGCGAGCAGGCACACGTTCAGCGCCCCCGCGCCGAGCGGAACGAGCCCGACGATCGCGAGAATGATCCCGCCGGTGGAGCCGATCGCGAGGCCGGCGACGATCATCGCCGCACCCACGACGATCCTCGCGCCTCGGCCGGCTGAACTTCCCATGAATGAAACAATCGACATGACATCTACCTCCGGTTGCGTTTACCTGTACACCTGTTAGACGCGATGAGCGCCGGGAACTGGACAGCCGCAGCGGACGAGGGGCGCGACCGCGAGCTCGCAAGCCGTATCGAGCGCGAGCTGCCGAGCCTGCTTGCGTTCGCCACCCGCCTCACCGGAGACCCGGGTGAAGCACGCGACGCCGTGCAGGACGCGCTCGAGCGCGCCTGGCGCTCACGGGAGCAACTGCGCGACCCGGCCGCCGCCGGCGGCTGGCTGCGGAGCATCCTCGCCCGGCGTGTGATCGACCGCCACCGCCGCCAACGTGAGACGCCCGCGGGCGATTCGGTCGCGCTCGAGGAGCTCCTGCTCCCGGACGTGGCGGACCCAGCCGCCATCCTCGCGGCCTCCGAGTCCACGGCCGCGATGCGTGCTGCCCTGCGGTCGCTGGGCAGCGAGGATCGCATCGCGGTGGTGCTGCACGACGGCGAGGACTGGACCGCCCCAGAGCTGGCGGCGCTGCTCGGCATCAGCGTCGAGGCCGCGCACAAGCGTGTGCAGCGCGCCCGCGTGCGGCTGCTCACCGCGCTCGCCGAACCACACACGATCAGCGCCCCAGCGGGCGCCTGTGCCACGGTACGCGCGCACGCGCACGACTTCTTGGACGGCGAACTTGACGAGCCGACGCGCTCGAGCGTGCGCAACCACCTGGACAGCTGCCCCCGCTGCCCAGCGGCGCTGCAGGCCGCGGCCGCCGTGGTCGGGTCGTTGGGCGCCGACCACGAGATCATCAACGTCCCAGCCGCCGTGCGCGAGCGCCTGCGGCTGCTCCTGGCGGAGGCCGAAAACACCGACTGAGGGCCTGGCGCACAGACGAGCTGGCGTCGGCTCGCGCAGACCTATCTGCGGTTTATCCTGCCCATTGAAAATGCGCGCCGTGGGCAACCACGACACATCGGCAAGGGGCGGCCGGCACAGCGAGGCGTGGCTTGGCTTGCTGGCGCCGCTTGTCTTCATCGCCTCGGCGGTGGCGCTGGCGGCGGCGCTCGACGGGCGGCTCGAGGTGCCACTGGCCCATCCCTTCACCCACTTTCACTACTTCGACCTGAGGGTCTACCGGCGCGCCGCCGGGGTTCTGAGCGCAGGCCGAGCACTCTACAAGGCCAAGCTCGGGCGTGGCCTGGGCTTCACCTACCCCCCGCTTGCGGCCGCGATGTTTCTGGCGCTGCGCCTGCTCAGCGTCCACCAGGACGAAACCGCGATCACCGTCCTCAACGTGCTGCTGGTCGCGGCCGGGGCGCACCTGGCGCTGCGCCTGCGCCGGCCCGAAGATGATCGCCGGCTCGCGCAGTTCGGCGTGGCGCGTCTGCGCCGGCGGCGCTGGGTGATCGCCTGGCTGGCGGCGGCCGCCGCGCTCTGGGCCGAGCCGGTCAGCACCGCCATCGGCTACGGCCAGATCGACGTGCTGATCGCAGCGCTCGTGGTCTTCGACCTCGCCTACAGCTCGT
>JAJZID010000154.1 GCA_021810705.1 Actinomycetes bacterium | reverse complement strand
CACCAGACCGTACGGCAGTTCCCGGCTGCCCGACTCTGATGACGTGCTGGCCAAGTGGATGGCGCTCACCGGCGACGAGCAGCGGCTGCTGGCCAGCGCGAACCTGCATATGCCCGGTCGCCAGGTTGACGCGGATCAGGTCGCTCGCGACCTCTGGCGGCTCTCGCGTTGGGAGCAGGCACGCATGCGCACGCTCGCACCCGAGCTCGCGCCTGGCCCGCGTGAGCAGGCTGACGAGCGTGGCGGCAAACGGGGCTAGGCGGTTTGTGCGGCTGGGTGTGCTGAAGCGTCCGCCGGCCGGTGTGGAGCACGGGTGGCGGCCGACCGCGCTTTCTCCGCTCCAGATGTGTTCTGGTCAACTGATGGGTGCCGCGTAGGCGCGGCTGTGAACCACGAATCTGGATGGCTGATGCCCAAGTCGACTGCGACTGCAAGCCGTTTTAGCCGCGCGCTGCGCGGCCGGGCTGCGCTGGCGGCGCTCGCTGGATTGCTCGCCAGCCTGCTGCTCCTGGTGATCGGGTGCACGCCGGCATGGGCGGCAGGCGGGGTCACGATCACCACCAGCTTCGAGAACGATCCGATCAGCGTGAACACGACCGATGCTGTTGGGTACGCGCTCACAAACACGACGGCGAGCGCGCAGACGGTGACGTTCACGGATGCCCTACCGGCCGGCGTGACGCTTGACAACCCCACCGCGGCTGCGCTGACCAACGGCTCGACCAGCGGCTGCAACCTCGTGCCGCCTGCAGCTGGACCTGGCGCCACGTCGGTCACGGTCACCGTCACCGTGCCTCCGGCGACGGGTACGGCCTGCACCGTGTGGTTCGATGTCGTTGCATCGGCACCCAGCAATGATCAGCCGCTTGCTGATACCTACAGCGGCCTGGCCGCTAGCTCGGTGAAGCCGGTTGCGACGCCGGGGGGCCTCATCGTGCTCTCGGATCCCACGCTGAGCTTCACCGCGCCGGTGAACGGGCAATCCTTCTCTCTGGGAGAGATCGTCGACGCCAACTTCTCATGCGCTGCAAGCGATCCGCTGGATTCGATCGACGGTTTCTTCGGGACCGACGACGAGGGTAACCAGATCGAGTCCGGGGGGCCGATCGACACCGTCGACCCGGGGACGCACACCCTTGAGGTTGATTGCTACAGCGCCGCCGGAGGCGGGTACGTCAGCCAGACCGTCAGCTACAACGTCGGCTCATACACCCTGCTGGGCGTGCACGCTGCGCGCGGTACCGACGAGATCTCGTATCGGACGCTCGTGCCGGCCGGTCAGCTCCTCACTCGGGTTTTCTATGGCAGCAAGCTGATCGCCGTCAACAGGACCTCCGTGAGTGCCCAAGGCGTTGCCACGGTGAGTTTCAGGCCGACAGTGGCCGGACGGCGCCTGATCGGCTCGCTGCGGGGGCGGTTTGCGACGCTCAATCTTGAGGTCTCCTTTGAGCCGCAGCCGATCGGCAGTGGCGAGCAGCAGATCACGCCTGTGGCGGCGATCGTCACCAGCCGCGAGGTGAAGGTGCCGCTCTCGCGCCCAGCGCCACGGCAGGGGAAGCGTCGCCGCGGACGTCACCGCAGCCGCCGCGGACGTCACCGCAGCCGCCGCGGACGTGACCGCAGCGGCCGCGGACGTCACCTCAGCCGCCGCGGACGTCACCGCAGCCAACGGCGCCAGGGCTGAACTGAGACTCCACTTATTCATCAAGACCTTAGGTGCGGTCGCAATTACAGCGATACCCTTGGTTAGGTAGGCGGCAGTCTTGGGTAGCCGCTTTGCGCAAGGCCAAGGCGTCCGCGAGGCCCGAACCGATGGGGAAAGTGGCGTAATGCCTGCAGGTTCAAGTCGCAAAAACGTACGTGCGCAGCACAGTCGCCTGCGCTACTTTGTTGTACCGCTGGTGGCGCTGCCGTTCGTGGCGGTCGCCGGCCTGCTGGCTGTGGTTGCGCTATCGAGTCCGAATATCCGTGCCGGACGTACGTCGCTTGCGCAGATCACGCTGCCGACCGGCGGTGGCCAAATCAGCCGCGTGGTGGCGATCGGCGGACGTGAACGCCAGGTGGTGGCGGTCAAACTCGTAGGTGACCAGGTGCTCCCGGTGAGGCGTCTGCCGGCCGACTACCCAGTCACGGTGCAGGCGACGATCAGGCGGCCGGGCTGGATCTCCTGGCTGACCGGCTCAGAGCAGCAGGTTCAGGTCAATGAGACGACCCCGACCCCGCATCTGGTCTCCACCTTCCTGACTCGTGGACAGGGCCATCCGCTGACGGTTCAGTTCTCCGCCCCGGTCGCGGCGGTTGGCGCCGGCGCTGTGGGCGCGAAGGTTTCAGTGCGGCCGCTGCCAGCCCCAGCCAGCAGCTACAACTTGGCCGAGCAGGCAAGTGCCGGCACCGCTGACGTGGCCGCCGCCGCGCGCAGCTGGGAGATCCCGACGGTCACGCCCGTTTCCTGGTTCCCGGCAGGCGCGAACGCCACCGCCGTTGCCACTCCTGCGCCTGGAACGACGATCACGCCCAACACCCGGATCACCCTCACATTCTCAAAGGCTGTCTCAAGCGTCCTGGGTAGCCATCTGCCACCGGTCGCGCCCAGCGGCTCGGGCAGCTGGCGCCGGCTCAACGCCCACTCGATTCAGTTCGTGCCGCAGGGATACGGGTATGGTCTCGGCGCCAACGTCTCGGTCTCGCTGCCATCCGACGTGAATCTGATCGGCGGCAAGGCGCATGGATCTGACCCGGTGGGCCAGTGGACGGTTCCGGTCGGCTCGACACTGGCGCTGCAGGAGCTGCTTGCTGAGCTTGGCTATCTGCCGCTGAACTTCACCCCGTCCAGCTCGGCAACCACAACAACGACGACGAACGCCACGCCCGCAGCTGGCCAGACGACCGCCACCTCGGCCGCGACCACGTCGGCGACAGCCACCATGCTCGCCGGCAGTCCGGCAGCCGAGGAGGCTGCGATCGTCAACCCGCCGCAGGGAACCTTCAGCTGGCGCTACCCGAACACGCCGGCCGAACTGAAGGCGCTCTGGTCGCCGACCGGCTGGACCGAGCTCACCCGCGGCGCCGTGATGGCGTTTGAGAATGCCAACGGTTTGACCACGGATGGGATCGCCGGGCCGATCGTCTGGCGGGCGCTGATCAAGGCTGCGGTGGCCGACAAGCAGAACACCTTCGGCTACACGTTCGTGATGGTCAGCAAGACGCTGCCCGAGAACATCAAGGTGTGGCACAACGGCCAGATCGTGGTGCAGGGACTTGCGAACACCGGGATTCCGCAGTCACCGACCGCCGATGGCACCTTCGCGGTCTACGAGCACATCCCGGTCGGGACGATGAGCGGCACAAACCCCAACGGCACGCCCTACCACGACACCGGCATCCCGTGGATCAGCTACTTCAACGGTGGCGACGCCCTGCACGGGTTCATCCGCGCGTCCTACGGATTCCCGCAGAGCCTCGGCTGCGTGGAGATGCCGTTCTCCGAAGCCGGGCAGGTTTACCCCTACACCCCGATCGGGACCATCGTCCACATCAGCCAGTAGCACAACTCCGCGGAGTTGTGCTTGCGCTCGCAACCGCCTTTGATCTGCCGCGAGCGACGGCGCTCGCGGCAGATCAAGTGCGCTGCGATCAGGCTGCCGGGACGGTCAGCTGGGTGAACAGCTCAGCGATCTCGGCTGCGGTGATCTCCAGGGCAGGCTCGCCGATGTTGACCTCGATCCTGCTGGTGCCGGGTAGCAGCGCCGGCTTCGGCGGCCCGAACAGCCACACACCCTGCCCGGCGGCGATCTCCAGGGCACGCTGCCAGAGCAGCTCGCGGTCGCCGCGGATGTGAATGTGAAACAGCGGTGTCTGTGGACGGTTCGGGATCACCTCCACGCCAGGGACCTCGTGCAACGCTGCCGCGATCAGTCGAGCGTGCTCGAGGAACGTCGGCATCCTGGCAACAAGGTTCTCCAGGCCGGGTAGCGCGGCCGCCACGAATGGAAACAGTCGCGCTAGCGTGCCGCCGTGACGCCGGCGCCAGACCCTGGCCTGATCGATCAGATCCTCTGATCCAGCCAGGACACTTCCGGACAGCCCGAGCAGGCCCTTGTAAAGCGAGACGTAGCTGCTGTCAAACAGCCCGGCGATCTCGCTGTGGGGCCGGTCGTAGTATGGGGCCGCCTCCCAGATGCGCGCACCATCAAGATGAACCGCGGCACCCTGGTCCTTGACGTAGTTGACCTGCGCTACCAGGTCCTGCCACTCGGGGAGCTGACCACCGATCTCGCGCTGGGGCAGCTCCAGCAGCACCGCGCCCAGCGGGCGCTTCAAGCGCGTCAGGTCCTCAAGCTCGATCAGCCGGTTGCGGTCACCGATCAGCTCGGGCTTGAGGCCATGCAGATGCGCGTACCCGGCGTGCTCGTGAAGCTCGAGGTGGCAGGTCGGGTGCCATGCGACCGATCGCGTGCATCGCTGCTCGCAATGGATCCGCAGCGCGATCTGCTGCGCCATCGTGCCGCTCGGAAAGAGCGCCACGGCCGGCGCGCCCAGCAGCGCGGCCAAGCGCGACTCAAACTCCTCAACGACCGGCCCTTCGCCATAAAGATCAGGGCGTATGTCCTCGTCCAACGCGTCCGCAGCCTCCCGCAACGACTGCGCGGCCGACACCGGCCGGCGTGATGAGAGCCAGCGCTCACAGCGCCACATGACCTCCTGCCAGTGCGGATCCGGCACGCGCGCCAGCATATCGCCCAGAGCGCTTGCCGCCGGCCGCTGGCTATTTGAGGCTGCATCCAGCCGGAAGCGTCACATGGGTGTGATGTCCGGCACGGACGGTGACCGTCGTCGGCTTGCAGTCCGGTGCGCGCTTTGGCAGACGAGCCTGCAGCAGGTAGGTGCCGGGCGCAAGCGTGAACGTGAACGTCTGCCCTGGCCGGGACAGGAGCTCCGTGCTCACCAGAACGCGGTGCCGGTGTGGGCCAACCTCGCCGTAGAGCATCACCACTCCAGCTGAGGAGATCGCCGGACGTGATGTGGGTGGTCCTCCGGCGCGGTGGATCACCGCGCTGATCGTCCCCGACCCGAACCCGAACTGGACACCGAGCAGGCGCTGTAGGCGCTCCAGGAACCGGCCGGCGAGCAGTTCTCTCGTGGCACGGCGCGGAACCTGCAGGGTCAGCGGATTGCAGGCGTACGAGCCATACCCGGCATCACGCTCCCTGGCTGTCGCCAGCACAGGGCCGCGCAACCTCGGTCGAAACCGCAAGAGCACGCGAGGCCAGCCGGCCAAGATGGCCGGGCAGCTGTAGACGCCTGGTGGTACGGGCCTCATCCGAGCGATCCAGGCGATGATCCTGCGCACCCGTGCACGGTTGGTGACCGTCGCCATGACCGGCTGCTGGCGAAACGCGCTCACGCCGATGACATCAACCACGCGGACCCCGGCCGGAACGCCTGGCCCGCCGGTCCGCGACCCGCCGCAACCAGCGAGGGCCGCCACGCACGCGAAGGCGACCGCGCAGGTCAACCAGCCCCGAAAACATCTGGAGACACCCGGCTGAGCAAACCGGATCTGCGTGCAGCGCATGGGCACCTGCTCCTACACGGCG
>JAJZID010000153.1:1918-5599 GCA_021810705.1 Actinomycetes bacterium | reverse complement strand
GGGCGGCGGTCCGACCGGCGTCGCATCCATCGCTCAGCCGAGTCCGTGGGTGGCGATGATCACCCTGCGACTGCGGCTGACAACGTGCACCCCCGGCCGGCGCAACAGCTTGCGGTTGGTCTCATGGTTGGCGGGATAGAGCATCCAGATTGGATAGCTCGCGAGCATTGCGCGGACATGCGCGTTGCGTGCCGCAAGGTGCGCGATCGCGTCAAGCTGGCTGCGTGTCAGCAACTCGAAGCTCGTGTCATAGGCGACCCGCCCGGCAAACAGCGTCGGGCGTTCCCAGATCAGCCAATCGGCATAGCGCACGTCGGCGAAGATGGTCGCGTGCGGATCGCGTGCGATCAGCCGGCTGAGGGTCGGGATGGCCGTGCGGGGATAGGTGCTGTCAAACCAGCTTGCGGGCTGCGCGAGCACGCTCCCGGCCATCAGTGCCGCAACCGCCATCGTTCCCAGCGCCATCAGGAGGTTCACACGCGAGCGGCGCAGCGGCGCCGCTCGCCCGCGCCGCAGCGCGGTGACGAGTGGTGGCAGCAGGATGATCAACGCCAGCCCAAACCAGGTCACGTTGCGCACCGCGATCACGGCGCCCAGCGCCAGCACAGCGAGCACCGCCGTGTCATACAGCGGCGGCCACGCGGCACGGCCAGAGCGCGCCCTGAGCGCCAGCAGCAGAACGCCGACAGCGATCAGGGCCGCCAGCACAAAGAGCGGGATCGCCAACAGCGGGACCGAGGTGATCGGCTTCCACTCGGTCACGATCCGGCCGAACTCCGGGTTCGTCAAGGTGACGCGGTAGTAGTGGATCATGCCCGCTCCGTACGGGGTGGCGAGCAGGCTCAGCGGCGAGGCAACGATGAACAGCAACGCCCGTGGGTCGCGCAGGCCGCCAAGGCCGCGGCTACGCACGCTCCGCAGCAGCACGATCAACCCGTAGAGCCCGGCGAGCCCTGCTCCCATAGTGGCGGAGCCGTGCAGGTTCGCCCACAGCACGAGGAGCGGCAGTACCCAATACACACGCCGGCCGCGCTGCGCCGCGCGCAGATCTGAGGTGAGCAGCCAGAGCGTCGCCACGAACAGTGGGTAGGCGAGCCCCTGGGTGCGGATCGAGACCGCCGTGACCAGATAGAAGAAGGCTCCCGGTAGCGTAACCGCTAGCACATCCAGGTCCTCGCCGCCGAGCGCACGGCCGGCGGCGACGGCTCCCGCGAACGCCGCGCTGGTGGCGAGCACGTAGAGCACGGTCATCAGCTGCAGACCGCCGATGTGGACCAGCTCATACATCACAAGCTGCGCGAGCCATTGCTGGTCAACCCAGCGCACCCCGTGTGCCATCACGGTGAAGTAGTCGTGCGTGGGGATTCCGTGGGCAGCGATGAGCCGCCCGGCGATCAGCGCAAGCCATCCGTCCTGCGCGAGGTGGTCCGGAATCGCCACCAGGCTGACGATGACGATCGCGCAGACGGCCATGACGAACAGCGCCCGGGACCTCAGCCAGCCAAGCGCGCGCAGCGCGATGGGGGACTCGTTGGCCTTCACCACACCTGGCGCTGGCATTGGGCGCGCTGCGACCCCGTCGCGCAGCGAATTGGCGGTCATGCCACCTCATCGTCAGCCGCACGCCCCGGGCTTGCAAGATTCGTTGCAGTATCGTACATTTGTCCATCGTCGGCGTCGGCGCGCACGGGCACTCAAGTTCGGCCATAAGCTCACCGATGAGTGGTCACGGATGCCGACCAAGGTACCGCGGGGCAAACTGTTGCCTCTGTATGTGACGCATGCGTCACGCTCAAATAACTGACCACCGGAACTCATGGGGGGAGGTGACACATACACACATGCTGAAGCTCTTCATCAACATGAAGCTTGCGCTGGCCCACCTACTGGATGACGAGGAGGGCCAGGGGCTCACCGAGTACGCGCTGATCCTGGCGCTGATCGCAATCGTCGCGATCGTCGCGTTGCAGATCCTCGGCGGCAAGGTGAGCGGCGTACTGTCGTCAGTAGGCAGCAGCCTTCCGTAGCGCATGAGCGCGGCTAGCCGACTCACAAAGAGTGATCAGTGAGCCCTGCGGCCGTTCGTGAGAGTTGGCGGCCACCCTGGAAGGGTGGCCGCTCGCTTTCTTCGTAGCCTCCCATGGCGGCCCAGAGCGGCTGGCCGAGTTCAGGTTACCGTGACGAGCGTCCCGTAGGTTATGTAACCCCAGGCCCGAGCTGCCGCCGCATAGGGCAGCTCGACACAGCCCAGACTCTGCGGGTAGCCGTAGGCAGCCCGAGGCATGTAGTGAACCGCGTCGCCACCGTTGAAGTAGGAGACGAACTGAACTGGATCCGCGTAGGGGACACCGTTGGGGTTGATCCCCTGCATCACCTGACTGCGCAGGCGCTCATACACGGGATAGGTCCCGAGCGCGGTCGGCGACACGGAGATACCCGTGTTGGCGAGCGTGCGCAGCACGACCACGCCGTTGTGGTACAGCGTCAGCGTCTCCGGACTCGCCTCGCTGGCCACCACATAGGTGTAGCCGGCGTGGTTGTACTGGCGGTGCACGAGCGCAGAGACAAGCGCGCTCCACAATGCGGGCGTCAAGATTCCCGTCATCGGGAGTCCGCGCTGGAACTGGAAGTCCATGACCGCGCCACGAATCACAAGTGCCCGCTGTCCAGTCCACAGCGAGCGCAGCGACGCCGGCCAGCCGCGGCCGAGTACAAGCCGACCGAGTGGTGGTGAATAAAGCGCTCGCATCTGCGCGCGAAGATCACCGGCCGGCGGGTTCTGGGCGCTGACGAGATGGACCGGCAGATAACCGAGCGTGGCGAGCAGCTGAACCAGCCGTACCGTCGAGGGCTCACCGACCACGTAGTGCTCCCGAACCGGGCGTGACAGCGTGCTGCCGCCGGCCGCGCGAAAGCCCGCCGGCACCGTGAGGATCACCCTGGTGCCGGGCGAAAAGCCACTGGCGGCAAAAAATCTGAGCGTGCGCGGGCCGACCTTGCGCCAGCGCCCGGCGAGCCGGGGAAGTAGCGACGGCGTGACCGGCTGGCTGTCCGCCAACACCTGCGAGAAGCGAACCGTGAAGGCAGCGTCTCCCGCGATCGCCCCACGGGTAGCCGGATACACAGCCACGACGCGCAGCCGTTGCGCCGTGGCGGCCATGGCGCTCGCGGGCGCCATGGCAGACAGACACGCGAGAGCCGCCAGAGTTGCTGCTGCGGGTCCGCGCCAGGTCATGACTTCACATTAGCCAAATGTGATGGGGATGCGACGGGGTCCCCGGCGATGGTTGCGCCCGGGACGCTGCTCAGAGCGCGCCGAGGTTGTGGATCAGCCCAATCACGGCCGGCGTCATCAGGACAATGAAGAGCGAGGGGAAAATCAGGAAAACCAGCGGGAAGAGCATCAGTACGGGAGTCTTTTGCGCTCGCTCCTCGGCCTTGCTGCGCCGGCGCGCGCGCATCTCGTGCGCCAGGTTGCGCATTATCTGCCCCAGCGAGATGCCCATCCGCTCCCCCTGCGCCATCGTGCGCACGAACGAGCGCATCGCCGGAGTGTCGGCGCGAGCGGCCATATGGGTCAGCGCCTCCTCGATCGAGAGGCCCATCGTCTGCTCCTGGAGCGTCAGCTTGAGCTCGTCGCCGAGCGGCGGCCCGAACTGCCTGGAGGCGAGCCTGAGCGCC
>JAJZID010000153.1:0-1908 GCA_021810705.1 Actinomycetes bacterium | reverse complement strand
GCCTCGATCATCACCGTTATCAGATCAACGAGGTCGGGGAGGGCTCGGTCGATCGTCTCGATCCGCCGGCGTGCCCGACGCTGCACATACGTGAGCGGCAGGACCCAGCCGGCGTACAGGGCCAGGGCGATGATCAAAACGTCCAGCATGCCGTGCAGCCCGACCAGCAGGAATGCGAGCAGCGGTAGCGTCACGGTGCTCAGCACCCTGTAGCCGATTATGGTGCGCGCCGACACGGTGTACATGCCGGCGGCCATCAGCTCGTCGCGGATCGCCGCCTCTCGAATCGTTGTCAGGCGCCCTGAGAAGAGGCCCCCGAGCCGTGTCGCCGCCACTGATAGGAAGCTTCGATGAGTCTCCCTGCCGAGATAGCTGCTCAGATCGGTGCCTGCGCCGTCGCCTCCGGCCTGCAGGCCGTGCTCGATCACAGCCCGCACGCGCTCGATCGGCGAGCCGCGGTGCTCCCGCGTGGCCACCAGCGTCGCCCGCACGGCGATTCCCAAAAAGCCTGCTCCCAGCGCCAGATAGATGTAGCTGGACACGGTTAGACCTCGATCTTGATGATCTTGCGGATGACCAGGCCCCCGCAAACGACCAGGCCCATGCTCACGCCCAGGGCGATGAGCCCCGTGGTCGTGTGATAGAGCGGATGCACGTAGCCGGGGTTGACCAGCGAGATAAACAGCAGCAGCGCCACCGGCAAACCAGCGAGGATGCCGCCCGACAGGCGGCCCTGAGCGGTCAGCGAACGCACCAGCCGCCGGATCTCGATCCGCTCACGCACGGTCTCTGCGACCAACTCGATCACCTCGGCGGTGTTACCGCCGGTCTCGCGCTGAAGCGAGGCAACCACGGCCACATGTTTGAAGTCCTGGCTGCGCATGCGCTCGGTCACCTGCGCGAGCGCATCGGCCAAGGGAATTCCAAGCTGCTCGTCGAGCACTGCCCGGCGCAGCTCCCGCTGCGAGGGCTCCGGTGCGTCCTCGAGCACGGCATTGAGCGCTCCAACGAAGGTCTGGCCGGAACGCATCGCCGAGGCGATCACCTGCAGGTTGTCGGGCAGCTGATCGGCGAACATCCGCCGCTTGCGATCGGCGCGCATCCTGATCGCCATCAGCGCGGCTCCCGGTACAGCTAGCGCCAGCAGCGCCGCCACGGGGCTCTGGGTCTTGAGGACCAGAAGGCCGCCGACCAAAAGAATGGCCACCACCACATACCCCAGTAGCTGCTCCAACCCAATGTCGATCTCAGCCACCTCCATCTCGGTCCGCAGGCGCGTTAGCAGCGGTGAGCGCACGAGCTTGCGGGCCTTGCGGTCGCCGAGTGCGCGCTCGACCAGCGACTGCTCAGACTCGGAGTCGTCGCGCCGCAGCGTCACGTACGCGCCAACGCGCTGCGCAACCGTCTGGCGGTGCCCAACCAGCGCGAACACGGCGCCGCCGAGCAACCCCCCGGCCACAACGCTGACCGCTGCCGCTGCCAGACCGGCGTCAGCACTCACTTGGCAACCCGCCTCTCGATGCGTGCGGGACGGATACCAAAGCCCGTCGCCGGCGGACGCTCGGCCGGCATCGAGGCGACCGTCCCAGAACGCTCAGCGCCGAAGCTGTGCTGGTCCATGTAGGCTGGCAGCCGCACACCGTTGCGCTCGAACTTGGCGCACGTGGGGCGCAGACCCGAATAGACCAGCTGACCTTTGCCGTCACCGCTCTCCTTGTCGATGCGGTATTCGAAGATGTCCTGAAGCGTCACGGTCTCGCCCTCCATGCGCTGCACCTCGGTGATGCTGGTGATGCGACGACCGCCGTCATTGAAGCGCTCGATCTGCACGATCAGGTCGAGCGCGCGCGAGAGCTGTTGACGCACGGCACGCATCGGGAAGTCGATGCCGGCCATCAGCACCATGCT
>JAJZID010000152.1 GCA_021810705.1 Actinomycetes bacterium | reverse complement strand
CGCTTACAACACCCCGCCCGGATCCAGGCGAGGCCGAAACCGGGGTCCCAGCCCCCGACCAGCCCGAAATCGACGCTGAGCGGCCGGGTCAAAACGGCTCCTGGGAAGAACCCGGTCCCGCTAAGACCGCGCCCAGCCTGGTGGTCGACGAGACCTCCCAGCTGGTCTCTCTACCCCTTAGGATCTGACCACCACCAACCAACAGAGAACCTACTAAAACAGTCTCCGCCGAACCCGGTCCGTCTCAAATCGACGCGGAAACCCCACGGCCGTCACGCCACCCCAGGCGATCCGCGACCCATCCACGCCAAGCCACACCAGGCGAACCGCGACAGCCGTCCGCCAATCCGACTGAGTCCTGACCCAGCCGCTAGCCGCGACGGCCCGTCGCGGCTCTCCCAGCTACGCTCCGCCCCTAGCGGATCTAGTGAACAAACCCCTTGTTCTGCGTCTCACTTCGTGATAGAGGTAGGGCTGTTTTCTAACCGTATGCCAGGTAGCGTGTGGGGCCTTGATTTAGGAGGTCGAGATGATGGAGAACGGGAAGCACAGAGCGCAGCGGCAGCTCTCGCCGGAGGAGAAGTGGGAGATTTTTTTTGGAGGTCACCTCGCAGGAGATCTCGCAGGCGGACGCGGCCCGGAAGTATGGGGTCGACGTGAGTGTGATCATCCGTTTGCGTGCGTTGGCGAAGGACGCGTCACTGGCGGCGTTCGCGTCAGCGAAGCCCGGCCGGGTGCTCTCGCCGGAGGTGGTGGAGCTGGAGGAGTTGCGGGCGGAGAACGATCGTTTGTCGGAGGCTTTGAAGGAGATGGCGATCGAGCTGAGTTTGCACAGGGGAAGGCAACGCTCGGGCTATTCGGCCCGGTTCCGGCGCGTGTGAGCGCTGGGATCAAGCTCGAGCTGTTGGGGCTGATCGATCAGGCGGTTGTCGAGGGGTGGGCGCACGCCCGCGCCTGCCGGGTGCTTGACCTAGCTGATGTCAGGGCGCACCGTTGGCAGGCGAGGTTGCGGGACACCGGGACCGTTGAGGACCGGGATCCTGGTGGTGGTGCGGTGCACGGCCTGCTTGCGTGGGAGGAGCAGGCGATCCTCGATCTGATCGAGGCCTGGGGGCCCGTTGATCGTTCGCATCGCAAGATCGCGCACCGTGGCAGCTACACCGGCCGGGTGTTCGTGTCCCCGTCGACGGTGCTGCGGGTCGCGCTCAAGCACAGGGTCAGCCTGCCCGGGGAGCCGGTCCGTGCCCGGCCGCTCAAACCGGTGTTTCCTGAGATCCCGTGGGAGAAAAACCGGATCTGGATATGGGATGCGACGCACTTCACCAGGTGCAAGCGAGTGGCCTACGCGATCATGGATGTCGTCACCAGATATTGGATCGGCTACCTGCTCTCAAGCGAGCAGACCTCAACGCAGGCGCAGCTGCTGTTCGCCACCGCCCTGCAGGATCAAGGGCTACTCGGCCCCGACGGACGGCTGCCAGCCACCGTCAGCCAGCCGCCGGTGGCTGGCGTCGATGAGGACGACGAGAAGCTGCCGGTGCTGATCGCCTGGTCTGATAACGGGTCGGAGATGAAGGCGACCGACACCCGCCAGTTCATGGCGATCATGGCGATCACCCAGCACCACGGCCGGCCCGGAACCCCCACCGACCAGGCGCACATCGAAAGCTTCTTCAGCCACGTCAAGGGCGAGTGGCCGCTGCTTGCCAGCATCACCGACCCCGCTGTCCTCGACAGCGAGTTTGACCGGATCCGTCACGAGTACAACACAACCAGGCTTCATGCCGCGATCGGCTACGTCACCCCCGATGACGAGCACCACGGCCGCGGCCCGTGGATCCGCCGCGCCCGAGCCGCGGGCCTGCGACAGGCACGCTCCGCGCGGATCAAGCAGAATCGAGCCAGCAAGCGATGAGCCCCACCGCTCACAACCCCGCCCGCCTCGCCACAGCCGCCACCACCAGCCGCCCGCTCACGGCCGGCCACACCCTCCCCTTCCCCAGCAAAAACCGGTCCCGCACCCCCACCCAGCGTTGGGTTAGAAAATGCGGCCGCTCTATCACGAAGTCAGAAACACCGCACCCTCACCGATAATCCAGGCTAAGGGCAGGTTAGAGCTGCCTAAAGGAACGGCAGCTCGCTGACCACGGCCTCAACCCCGGGGCCAGCCGCGACGGTGCTGCCGACTGGCGCCTCGCGCCGCACCAGCGCCAGACCGATCGGGCCGAGGCGGGGGGACACGGCAGCGCTCGTGACGGTGCCCACGACGCGTCCCTCCAGCGAGAGCTCGGTGCCCGGCGCGATCGGCTCGGGCGCCCGCAGACCCCGCAGCTGACGGTTGGGCTTGCCCTTGTAGTAAAGGCGCGCGACCGTCTCCTGCCCGACGTAGCAGCCCTTGGTGAACGACACGGCGCGCTCGTTGAGCCCAGCCTCCTGGGGGATCACGCTCTCATCCAGGTCGACCCCATAGCGTGGCCGCCCGCGCTCGATCCGCAAGGTCTCCGCCGCCTCTTCGCCGATCGGCTCGGCACCGCCAGCCAGCAGAGCGTCGCGCACGACGGTGCCGTGCTCGGAGGCGAACAGCAGGTCCACGCCCAGGTCGGTGCGGATCGCACGTGCGCTGACGCCGCCAAGTGAGACCGGTGCGTGATCGTGTTCGGTGGCCGCGAGCGTCGTGCCGGCACCGGCGATCAGCTCGTCGGCCAGCGGGCCGACGAGCGAATACAGCCCGCTCTCCAAGGTGCGTTTGTGCAGCTCTACGTCATAGCCCAGGCGGTAGCGGTGGATCATGTTGAACAGCGTCTGCAGCGCCACGCGCTCGGTGTCGAGCAGGATCTCGTCCCCGGCGTCCAGCACACGCAGGTCGCCCAGCATCTTGCCCTTGGCCGTCAGGAAGGCCGCATAGACGCCGTGGCCGGGAGCCAGCGCGAGGATGTCCTGGGTGAGCTGGCCCTGCAGGAACTCCTTGGCGCCCTGGCCGGTGAGTGCGAGCTTGCCGCGCTCGGAGCGGTCCAGGAGCCCGACCGCCTCGCCGGCCACGCGATAGTCCTGCTCAAAGCTCGTGGTCGTGCTCATACAGGCCAAGCGTGACACACCGTCAGACGCACGGCGGGGCGGCTCGCTAGTGTTCGTGGTGATGGCGCTGGCACAGACCTTCACAGACCTGGTGCAGTCCTTGCCCGACGACTGGAGCTACCTCGAGCTTGACCTGCGCATCTTCGACGAGCGCCGCTACGTCGAGGCCGCCACCCTGCTTGTCACCTGTAACGCCCAGCCCTACTCCCGGCGCGATTGGCACTGGCGGCTGCGGGTCGCCCATCGCTTCGGTCACGCGGCCTCGGTGCCTGCGGTGCACGCGGCGCTCACGCTGCTTGACGATGCTGGCATCGACGGCGAGCTGGCGCTGCGCGAGACGCGCACCGGCCGCGTCGAGGTGGTGCCGATGTGGGGCCGCCCCGAGTCGGTGCGCGAGGAGTTCCGGGTTCTGAGGGCCCAGTAACGCCGCCTCAGCGCGGCACGAAGCGAGCGTCGAACATCGTTGCGATGTCGGGGCGGCGCTTGACGATCCCGAAGTGCACCTCCCAGCTCGCCCAGCGTCTGAGCACGCTGCGCTTGAGCGCGCCATAGGGTCCGCCGCCACTTGGCAGAAACGCCGGTAGCTCCACCTTGAGCTGCTCGCTCACAGCCTTACTCGACAGGCCGCTGACCTGTGACTCCAGGTAGTGCTCACCCGCCACCGGGTGCTTGAGCACGAAGCGGTAGCCGTCAACCAGCGTGTGCACCACCGCGCGTGCCAGGCCAGGGTCGCGCTTCAGCAGGGATGCGGTCGTGGAGAGCACCAGCTCCGGGTAGGACGGCGCGCCGAAATCCTGCACACGAAAGACGTTGAACGGAGGGTGCCGGTGGGAGAGCTGCACGCCCTCGTCGTTCCAGAACGCGGTGGCGGCCGCGACGTTGCCGGACAGCAGGTCGGGCACGGCGTTGTAGCCGATCGTGACGGTCTTCAGCGTCCGCGGCTTGCCGCCCGCGCCCGCGACGACCGAGTCGAGCACCGCCAGGTCGCTTGGGTCGCCGGTCACGCCGATCGTCTTGCCGTCAAGCTCGCGTGGGTTCCTGTAGCGCGGCTGGGCGATCACGGCCGCCAGTGGCTGCTGCTCGAGTGCCATGATCCCAACCAGGTGCTGGCCCTGCTCGTCGGCGATCGCGAGGTCGTGGATGTCGAGGATCGCAAACTGCACGCGGCCGGCGGTGAGCAGCGCGATCGCGTCGGTGCTCTGGCCGGGGATGCGGACCTGCAGGTGGATGCCGTTGGCGGTGTCGTAATGGCGTGCGAGCGCCGTGTAGATGCCGGTGTGGATCGCGTTGGGCGTGAAGTCGAGGATCAGCGAGGCGGCCGGCAGCCTGGTGGTCGTGGCGGTGGCGCTGGCGGCTGCCCCGGCGCCGAGCGCGAGCGCCGCGGCCAGGGCGAGCAGTGTGCGGTTGGTTCTCATGCTCGGTCGAGGATAGGCACCTCCTAGAATCGGAGCTTCAGTGCGCCGCCGCGTCACATTCTCAAGAAACGTCACGCTGTCGCTTTCGCGCACGTGTCGCTGCTACTGCAAGTACTGCGCGTTTGCGACCCACAGGGCGCACCTGCACGAGCCCGATGAGGTGCTCGAGCTGCTCGATCGTGCCGTGCGCCGCCACCGTGCCAAGGAGCTTTTGGTGCTCACCGGTGAGCTTCCGGAGGTCAACGCGGGCGTGCGGGAACGGCTGGCGGCGCTCGGGTTTGAGGACTTCGTGGCCTACGTCGTGTGGGTCTGCGAGCGGGCGCTCGAGCGTGGCCTTCTGCCGCACACCAACCTCGGTGTGCTGGACGCCACGGACCTGGCGCGGCTGCGCGAGGTGACCGCCTCCCAGGGGCTGATGCTCGAGTCCGTCAACGCCGAGCTGGTCGCCCACCAGGGCTCACCGACCAAGCACCCGCAGGCACGCCTCGAGACGATCGCAGCCGCCGGTGAGCTGCGCATCCCGTTCACCAGCGGCATCCTCGTCGGGATCGGCGAGCGCCCCGAGGAGCGCTTTGCGGCGATCGACGCGCTCGCGGACCTGCACGCGGCCTACGGCCACCTGCAGGAGATCATCATCCAGAACTTCGTTCCGCACCAGAGCTACTACGGCCGCGAACCGGCACAGATCGCCAGCGACGCGGCGGCGGCGTATTGGCGCACCGGGGTTGGCGCCGCGCCCGAGCTGGCGGCGCCGCCGTGGGCGTGCGAGGTGACCGTCGAGGACCTGCGTGAGCTTGTCGCCCATGCCCGCACACGGCTGCCAGGGGTGGGCGTTCAGGTACCGCCGAACCTCTCGGACTGGTGGCCGGAGCTGGTGGCGGCGGGCGCCACCGACCTTGGCGGCCTGTCGGCCAACGGCGATCACATCAGCCCCGAGCACCCGTTCCCGTCGCCCGCGCAGGTGCGCAAACGCCTCGCGCAGGACGGCTACGCGCTGTCTGAGCGGCTCTGCGTCTACCCGGAGTACATCGACCAGGAGTGGGTGGCGCAGGGCGTGCTGGACGTGATCAAGACCAGCTACTGGTCGTTCATCCCGCGGCGCGGCTCGGGGCGGCGCAGCGAGCTGGTGA
>JAJZID010000151.1 GCA_021810705.1 Actinomycetes bacterium | reverse complement strand
CTCAAACCTCCTCTCGTTTCCCCTGCGTGGTTATACGCTCGCCGTCGACATGCCCGCAAGCGCCGCCGCCCTGGAGCTCTGTGAGCGGCTTGACCGCCTGGTGCTCGAATGCGGTGGACGTATCTACCTGAGCAAGGACGCCCGCATGAGCCCAGAGACGTTCCGTGCCTGCTACCCCCGCTGGCAGGAGTTCGAGGAGATCAGAGCCCGCCACGGAGCCACCGGCAAGTTCTCGACGCTGCAGTCGATCAGGCTCGGGCTGGCATGAGACAGATAATGGTGATCGGCGCCAGCTCGGCGATCGCGGAAGCCTGCATGCGTCGCTGGTGCACGGAGGAGCCGACGCACTTCGTGCTCGTCGGCCGCCACCAGGACACGCTTCGCGCGATCTCCGAGGACCTGGTGACCAGAGGCTGTGACGGCACCGAAGCGAGCATCCACATCGGTGCCTTTCGGGACGGTCAGGAGGTCGCGGCGACGGTCGCCGGAGCGCTCGAGCATGGTCGGCCCGACATCGCGCTGGTGGCCTTCGGTTCGCTGCCCGACCAGGCTGTGGTGAGCGCCAGCGCCAGTGCGCTCACCGAGGCGCTGGAGGTCAACGGCGTCTGGCCGGCGCTGTGCGCGCAACTGCTCTTCAACGCGCTGCGCGACGAAGGCGCTGGCAGGATCGTGCTGCTCGGCTCGGTCGCCGGGGATCGTGGTCGGCGATCCAATTACGCCTACGGCGCGGCGAAATCAATGCTTGCCACGTTTGCGGCCGGGCTCGCTCACGCCGCGGTCGGCACCGGCGTCAGCGTCTCGCTGGTCAAACCCGGGCCGACGGACACGCCGATGACACGCGGCGCAGGCACACGCGGCCCGCTCGCCGCCCCCGACGAGGTTGCACGCACGATCGTCGCCGGTGTGGCCCGCAAGCAGCCGGTGATCTACGCGCCGCCGCGCTGGCGGGTGATCATGGCGGTCATCCGGGCGCTTCCGAGGCCGCTCTTTGACCGGCTGGACATCTGAAACGGTCGCGCGCCCCGCACAGCAGGCCGATCCGCGCGTTGCCGCAGCGGCGGCTCAGGCGCCGTGGCAGCGCTTGTACTTCTTGCCCGACCCGCACCAGCAGGGATCGTTGCGGCCCGGCTCGTTCGCATCGGCATGGCGCTGGGCGACGACCGGTGCAGCCGCCACCGGCTGCGGCAGAACACCGGGCACGGCCGACTCCGCTACCGCTCCGGCGCCTGTGGCGGCAGCCGCCAGCGCCTGCGCGCCCATCGGCACGCCGCCGCCGTTGTAGCGCACGCTGCCACCGGCGGTTGAGGTGCTGGACGAGGAGCTGGGTGCGCTTGGCTTGAGTGGCGATGGCATCTGCTCAGGCGTCGGCATGTCCTGGATGGTCACCTCCACGTGGTACAGGTTGCGCGCGAAGTCGTACCAGACCGTCTTCATCAGGTCTTCAAACAGCGTGAAGGCCTCGTTCTTGTAGGCGACCAGTGGATCGAGCTGGGCCAGTCCGCGCAGGCCAATCCCCTCGCGCAGATATTCCAGGTCGTGCAGGTGCTCGCGCCAGCGCTGGTCGATGATGTCAAGCAGCAGATAGCGTTCGAGCTCGCGCATCAGCACCGTGTCGCCGAGCATGCCGAGCTCCTGTTCGCGACGGTCGTAGAGCTCAAGCGCCTCCTCCTGCAGCCGCGCAACCAGGTCGTCGCGGTCGACTCGGTCCGGGTCGAGCGAGAGCAGCTCGTCACTGGGCTGGAAGATCTCGGTCACGCGCTTCAGCAACCCGGGCACATCCCAATCCTCGATGTAATCGCTGGCGGTGTATTCACCCACCAGGCGCTCGAGCAGGCTGGCGATCTCCTGGCGAGCGATCTCACCCATGTCGCGTCCCTCGAGGATGCCGTCACGGTAGGTGTAGATCACCTCGCGCTGCTGGTTGAGGACGTCGTCGTACTCAAGCGTGGTCTTGCGCATCAGGAAGTACTGCTCTTCCACCTTCTTCTGCGCCTTCTCGATCTGCTTGGAGAGCATGCCCGCCTCGATCGGCTCCTCGTTGCCGTCCTCGTCGTAGGAGCCGAGACGGTCGAGGATCCGGTAGATGCGGTCACCGGCGAAGAGGCGCACGAGGTCGTCCTCAGCGGACAGATAGAAGCGCGTCTCGCCGGGATCTCCCTGGCGCCCTGAACGGCCTCGCAGCTGGTTGTCGATCCGGCGCGACTCATGCCGCTCGGTGCCGAGGATGAAAAGCCCGCCGGCGGCCATCACCTCTTCGCGCGCGGCCTCGACACGGCGCTCGAGCGTCGGCAACAGCGTCTGGCGGTGTTCCTCGTAGTCGGGCGCACCGGGCTCGAGCCCGAGCTTGCGCAGCTCCAGCTCGGCGAGATGCTCCGGGTTGCCGCCGAGCTTGATGTCCACACCACGGCCAGCCATGTTGGTGGCGATCGTCACCGCACCCGGCGCGCCGGCCTCGGCGACGATCTCGCCCTCGCGCTCGGCGTACTCGGGCTTGGCGTTGAGCACCGTGTGTGGGATGTTGCGCTGTTTCAGGCGCGCCGAGAGCAGCTCCGAGACCTCGACCGAGATCGTGCCCACGAGCACCGGCTGACCCTTGGTGTGGCGCGCCTCGATCTCCTTGACCACGGCCCCCCACTTGCCCTCCTTGGTCTTGTAGACCTGATCGTTGCGGTCGGCACGGATCATCGGCGCGTTGGTCGGGATCTGAACCACCTCGAGCTTGTAGATCTTCATGAACTCGGTCGCCTCGGTCGCGGCCGTGCCCGTCATGCCAGCGAGCTTGTCGTACTTGCGAAAGTAGTTCTGCAAAGTGACCGAGGCCAGCGTGTCGCTCTCCTCCTGCACGCGCACGCCCTCCTTGGCCTCAACCGCCTGGTGCAGGCCCTCGGACCAGCGTCGGCCCTCAAGGATGCGGCCGGTGTGCTCATCGATGATCTGAACCTGGCCGTCAATCACCGCATAGTCGACGTCTCGCTTCTTCAGCGCCTGCGCCTTCAGGGCCTGATACAGGTGGTTGATCAGATGTCCGTTCTCGGCCCGGTAGAGATGGTCGATGCCCAGGAAGCGCTCGGCCTTGGCCACACCGCGCTCGGTCACCGACACGGTCTCGTACTTTTCGTCAACCTCGTAGTCGAAGTCCGGGACGTAATTCTTGCGATCCATGGGCAAGAGCCCGTCGGGCGTCTTGCCAAGCACCATCTGCGGCGCGAGCTTGGCAAACAGCGCGTACAGGTCGGCGGCCTCCTCGGGAGCGCCAGAGATGATCAGCGGCGTGCGGGCCTCATCGATGAGGATGTTGTCGACCTCGTCCACGATCGCAAAATGGTGGTAGCGGGAGCCCGTCGCGGGGGCCTCGCGCCCGCCGTGCTGCACCTTCTCCTCGAGCGTGCGGGCCATGTTGTCGCGCAGGTAGTCAAAGCCGAACTCGGAGTTGGTCCCGTAGGTGATGTCGGCGGCGTACGCGCTCTGCTTCTCCTCGTAGGACTGCATCGTCTGCAGGATGCCGGTGCTGAGACCGAGCGCGTCGTAGATCGGCTTCATCCACAGCGCGTCACGGCGAGCCAGGTAGTCGTTGACGGTGACCACATGCACTCCCCTGCCCGACAGCGCGTTTAGCACCACAGCGCTGGTGGCCGTCAGCGTCTTGCCCTCGCCGGTCCGCATCTCGGCGATGGCGCCGTCGTGCAGGACCATCCCGCCGATCAGCTGCACATCGAAGTGGCGCATGCCAAGCGTCCGCCGTGACACCTCGCGCACCAGCGCGAAGGTCTCCGGCAGGAGCTCGCTGAGGTCTTCCCCGTTGCGTGCCCGCGTCCGCAGCTCATCCGCCAGCTCTCGCAGCTCCGCGTCTGTCGAAGCCTCCATCTCGGGCTCGTAGGCTCCGATCTGGGCGACGCGCTGCTCGTAGCTCTTGAACTTTTTTGCTTCGCCGATGCGAAGCGCACGGTCGAGGAATGACATGTCGTTAGCGTACTAGCGCCGAGCCGGCCAGGCCGGCACTCTCGCACAACCGTAACCTCCCGCAGGGCGACCAAACGCCGGGGGCGGCCACGCGGGCCGCCCCCGGCGTGAGCCCCAACTCGAGCTTCAGGCGCTCTCGCTCGCCGAAGTCGCGACCATGCCGGGTGTATTCACGGCCGAGCCCAGCTCACGGTCAGCGCGCCGCCGACGGCGCTTCTCGCGGTGGCGCTTGACCTGAACCGTCAGCTCGTCACCAACGGCGTTGACCGAATGTGCAAGGTCGCGGCTTGCGTGGCGAGCACGCAGCGTCACGCCCTTCAGGTGGAGTGTCGCTTCGGCGACCTGAGAATCGGCGATTGACGGGTTGTTCTCGTGGAACACCTCGACCTCGAGCTCGGCAAGCTCCGACACCTGCCGTTCGATCACACGGAAGCTGCGCTGTACATGCTCGCGCAGATCCTCTGAGACGGGTACGTTCCGCCCCTTGACCTGGATGCGCATGGCCGACCTCCTTTTCTTCCTCAGAAGGGAGTGCTTGTGATGATTACTACGATAGCCCACCCGCTGGCCGCTGCGCGACAGCAGGGCATGCCGGCGACTAGCCGCTGCTGAGGGCGCTGCGCAGCAGCTCGGCCGCCGGGACCGGGCGCGGATCAACCCCGCGCAACGTCGCCAGATAGAGCGAGACCAGGTCCCCAAGCAACACCAGCGAGACCAGGCGCTGCAGCCGGGTGTCGCCGACCGACTCGACACGGAAGGTCGCGGCACCGCGGCTCGCGATCAGACCACGCGTCAGCTCGATCCGCTGCCTGACCCGCGGGTGCAGGTCCGAGTCGTCGAGAAACACGGCGCTGAAAGGCCCGAGCGGACCCGCCCCCTCCCAGCCCACGAGCTCGTTGTGGTCAAGCTCCGGGAGGTTCGCCGCAAATGCCGGTGTCTTGGCGTTCTCGTTGATCTGCGTCTTCCAACGGTAGGCGACGGGTGCTGTCAGCGATGCACCGGCGATCTGCGGGATCGTGCCGTACAGACCCCGCGCGAGCGTCTTTGGCAGCGAGTCCTCGCTGCTCGCCGGCTCCCACGAGGCGGCGAGGCGCTCGGCGTGTTCGGCAGCGACATCGACCTCGGCCCGCATACTCGCACCGGCGCCGCACAGCGCCGCGACCTCCAGCGCAACGACGAGCGAGTAACCGACCGTGGCACGGGCTTCAAAACCGCCCGGTAGCGGGATCACCGGCACTTGAGCGGCGCGTGCCTGCGCCGCCAGCCTGCCGCCGGTGGTCATCACGATCGTGCGAGCACCGAGCGCCTGCGCGGCCTCATAGGCCGCAAGCGTCTCCTCCGTCTCCCCCGAGTAGCTGGCGCACAGGACGGTCGTGTCGGGAGTCGTCCAGGACGGCAGCGCATAGTCGCGTGCGAGCGCGATTGGCCGCGAAGCACCGTCGCCGAGCGCCGCGCGAGCCAGCGCGCCGCCGGCCACGATCCCACCCACGCCGGCGATCACCAGCCCACCGGGCGAGTCCTGCGGCTGCAGGTTTGCGGACTCCACCCGCCACAGCGCGTCGCGCAGGTGTTCGGGCAGGGCGAGGACCTCGCGGAACTGGCCGCTGACATCGACCTCGGCGACCGCGTCCGGCGAAAGCGAGCGGACGCTGGTCAAAACCTGAT